>JBGPZS010000453.1:0-3819 GCA_041493865.1 Terriglobia bacterium | reverse complement strand
CCGATCGCCGTATATGTACAGAAGGCAAAGTTAAACAACTCCATTACGCCGACGGGAAGCAGTGTAGTCGGGTTTTCCTGCGTGCACAGCGGCGAGTGCTACATTGCCAGCCAGTGAGCGAATGAAACAGACGAGCCCGGCTCGTAACCGCTGGGACCGCCTAGCAATGCAATGCTGCATCGCAAGAGCAATGCCATTGTTCTGGTCACGCACGAAGCCGACATCGCCGAACACGCTTACCGCGTGGCGCATACCAGAGACGGGCAAAGGGTGGTACTCTTTCCAGGCGCGATTGACTGAACCCGGCCAGAGGAACATTCTTTAACTGACGGCCATCCAATAGAGTGGAAGCAGGAACGCCGCTTTTGTGACGTGGGTGAGGCAGGCCCAGAATCATGCCGACTCAACAACCGCCTTGGCCAAACGTGAAGGCAGAATCCGCAGCACGTGGTCCCACCCAGTTGCGTAACCATGAACCGGGCTGGCTGGAAAAACTCTTTGAGCAACTTCAGGTTCCCGGTGAGATTGTATTGCCGGATGGCAGCCTGGTGGCGTTTGGCGCCGGTGCGCCTCGATTCCGCATCACGGTACATGACGATAGCCTCCTGCGCCGGCCGCTGGACGACCTTTCGCTCGGCGAGGCCTACGTGAAAGGCAAACTTGATCTGGAAGGCGACATGCTTGCCATCTTCGAGGTGCGGAAGCAACTGGCGGACCGCTTTCGCGTTGGACCGTGGCTTCGCTTTATCACTGATCTGTTCCTCACTCCTGCCACCCGGATGAACAGGAAAGTCATCGACCGGCATTACACCCTTGGCAACGACTTCTATTTCAGTTTTCTCGATTCCGCCTACCGGTTCTATTCCCATTGTTTGTTTGCGCGCGACGATGAACCCCTGGAGAAAGCCGCCGAGCGCAAGCTGCAAACCACGTTTCAGGCGCTCGAGTTGCGTCCCGGCATGCGGTTGCTGGACATCGGCGCCGGATGGGGCGGCGTCTTCCAATATTGTTGCCCGCGCCAGGTCCACGTTACCGGGCTGACTTTGTTTGAGAACTCGTATACCTACATTCGTGAGCTGATTGGGCGCAACCGTCTCGATGGCGAAATCTCTCTTGAGGACTTCCTCAACTATCGGCCCGGCCGGCCGTACGATGCCATCGTGATGTACGGAGTGATCGAGCATATCCCCAGCTATCGCAGGTTCTTTGCCCGCGCCTGGGAATGCTTGGAGCCGGGCGGCAAGATCTACCTGGACGGAGCAGCCAGTAAGGAAAAGCACTCGATGTCACAGTTCGCGCGACGTTACATCTGGCAGGGCGCCCACAGTTGCATGTGCCTGCAGGAGGTGGTTCAGGAAGCGCTCTACCACGGTTTCCAGATCGTCGAGGTGAAAGAAGAGTCGCACGACTACGAGCTCACCATGCTCAACTGGGCGCAACGCCTGGACCTCCACCGGCAAGAGATCGTGGCGCGATGGGGCGAAGAGATCTATCGGGTGTTCCGGCTCTTTCTCTGGGGCGGAGTTCCCGCGTTTCGCCACGACCAGATGCAGGCCTATCACCTGGTCGCCCGCCGAGGAAAAGACCGGGGCCCGCGGCCCGGACTGGCGCGCAGGCTCTCATCGTTCATCAAACAGATGGCCTAAGGTTTGGCAAAGGTGTTGGGACCCTGGGTGGGCCTTCCCAAGAAAGCCCACCCGGGATGTTCCGTTTGAGAAAACTCAAAGGGAGCGCAGGAAGTTGAGGATGTCCTGCTGCTGCCCAGCGGTCAGAGCGAGGAAGTTGGTGATCACAGCATTGGCTTCGGAGCCGCAGAAGGTAATGGTGGTAGCCGGCGCGTGCGGCACTCCGTTAACGATAAAGTTCTGCGTCGCGCTCGTAGTGATGCAATTGGCTACCGGGCTGGAATGCAGCTTGATGGCCTTGAGCAGATCGGTTGTGCGTCCATCATGCATGAAGAAGAGCCGCTGGCCCACGTTCCACAGCGGCGCGGTGCGGAACTCGTCCGGCCCGGCATCGCCCTGGCTTACGCCATCCGCCAGCGTCGACCCCATGTGATGCAGAGCAAAGTCGGAAAACGGCTGGTAAGTAAAACCGCCCATGCCGGTGAAAGGAGACTTTGCCGTCGTCAGTTTATCGGAGTGGCACAGCACGCAGCCTATGGTGTTGAACAGAGCCCGACCATTCGCCGCCGAAGCTGTAAATGGGACCGGTACGGGGACGGCGTTAAGCCGCATGAAAGCGGCAAAGTTCACCTGCAATGATGAAATCTGGCTGGCGTCATCGCCCGCGGTCGGCCCCGGAGGGATGATCAGGTGGGTAGTGTCTTCCGGAGTCACGTTAAACACGCATCCCAGGATGGCGTTACGTTCGTTGGAAAACAGGTCGTTAGCGATGCCCTGCTCCACGTTGGAAGCTTCGCCGGAAAAAATCAGCAGAGACTTGTTTTGCGCTTTCCAGCCGAAGCGCGTGATTGTTCCGTCATTGCCGTTGGTATTGAAACGGCCGGCGATGCCCAGGGCAGCCTTGGCCGCAGCGTTCGCGGCAAGATTGGCCTGCAAGTTGAGATCTGGTGTGTTTTCCACGAAACCGAGCCCAAACGTTGGCGTGGGAATCCGGAACACAACGTTGTTATTGGCGAGTTCCAGAGGAAAGTTCGGTTGCGCCAGGCCGCAGCCGGGCGCGTCAAAGCGACCCTTGATGGAGTACAGGTTGTGTACGCCGCCATCCAGACCGCCGGCGGTATTCATGATGAAGCGCGCCTCTCGCATCGGGCCCGCGGGGAAAATGAAGGGTGGGACCACGTTGGTGGCTCCATCCAGCGTAGCCAGTGCGATTTGCGGGTTAGGCACTGGAGCCACCGGGCTGTTCAATCCCGGACTGCTGCCTCCAACTGCGGGCTCGGCATGGCACTGCGCGCAACCGTTGCCGTTAAACCCCGGACCCAGGCCTACGCCTGGCTCGCCCGGAATTGTTCCGCTCACGGAAAAAACAGTCCGGAATTGAGCCAGGGCGTCGAACCAGAATATGGTTTCGTTGAGGTTGAGCGTTGGGACCGGGCCACCGGCGCCAGGAGGGCCTCCCCTGGGACCAGGATCGACCTGTGCTGAAAGGGTGCCGGCAAACAGCAGCACTCCCGCCACGAATAAACAACGGAGAAAGGGTTGCGAGCCTCTCTTACAAAGGAACCGTTTGCCAAGGAAGTCTTTCATTTTGATTCCCTCCGGGTCTGAAGTCGTTTGGCTCTGGCGATGGGGGAAAATCCACGGATTCGGAAGATGGGTTATGGGGACTGTTGGGAAATTGATTGCTCAGAGGCCGAACGCGAGACGAACTCTATCACCTTGCCGGAAGGCAGGGTTGAAGAGCGAAAGAATTTCTAAATCTCGGATGCAAGAATGAAACTGGGTTGTCCCGAATCGGTCTGGTTGTCATGGAAAATCACGGCTACGTTTTGCAGGGATAGCGTCGTCACTTCTTGAAGGACCCCCGTCCCCTGGCCGTCAGGATAGAATGATGGCGCTCGTTGCATCCATGCCAGGCAGAAAGTTAACAGGAAGGAATGAATGGCCGAGGAGACCTCTCCAAAATCACAGTTGCGCCGTGCCATGGGCTTCTGGGACGTGCTGCTGTTCAACATCGCCGCCGTGCTGGGCCCGCGCTGGATTGCCGCCGCGGCGCACAACGGCTCATCTTCCATCAGCCTGTGGGTGCTGGCCGCGGTCTTCTTCTTTCTGCCTACGGCGCTGATCATCATTGAGCTTTCCACGCGCTATCCCGCTGAAGGCGGGCTGTACGTATGGAGCAAAGAGGCGTTTG
>JBGPZS010000088.1:0-10758 GCA_041493865.1 Terriglobia bacterium | reverse complement strand
CAAGAAAGAGCTAGGTGGCCGTGCTGCCCAAAATCGAGCGCAGGAAAACTGAAGCCCAGGCGAGCCGCCTGAAATAACGCTATTGCGCAAGACCAACCAACAGCAACACAAGAAGGAGTTTTTCAATGCCAAAACAGAATGCACCTCAAGGAAATAAACCTAATATCCTCGTCATCTGGGGCGATGACATCGGCATCACCAACCTGAGTTGCTATAGCAATGGGATGATGGGCTATCGCACCCCGAACATCGACCGCCTTGCGAAAGAAGGAATGCTGTTCACGGATTCTTACGGCGAGCAGAGTTGCACTGCGGGCCGCGCGTCATTCATCACAGGGCAGAGCGGTTACCGCACAGGTCTCACCAAGGTGGGCGTGCCCGGCTCCCCGGTGGGATTAAAAGCGGAGGATCCAACCACCGCAGAGCTGCTGAAACCCCTGGGCTATGCCACCGGTCAATTTGGCAAGAACCACTTGGGCGATCTTAATGAGTATTTACCGACCGTCCACGGGTTCGATGAATTTTTTGGCAATTTGTATCACCTCAACGCCGAAGAAGAGCCTGAACTGCCTGACTGGCCTTCCAGGAAGGATTTCCCAAAGTTCAATGAGCAATTTGCACCACGTGGCGTGATGCACTGCTTTGCGACGGACAAAGACGACTCGACCGTAGAGCCGCGCTGGGGCCGCGTAGGAAAGCAGAAGATTGAGGATACTGGCGCGCTTACAAAAAAACGCATGGAGACGTGCGACGACGAGTTCGCAGCAGCCGCAAAGACATGGATCACAAAGCAGGCCAAAGCGGGTACGCCATTTTTCTGCTGGGTGAACTTTACTCACATGCACCTGAGGACACACACCAAGCCCGGGAGCGTCGGACAGGCAGGCCGGTGGCAGTCACCCTATCATGACACGATGATCGATCACGATAAGAACGTGGGTGAACTGCTGGATCTGCTGGACGAACTCGGCATTGCGGACAACACTCTGGTCATGTATAGCACGGACAACGGTCCGCACATGAACACATGGCCGGATGGCGCCATGACTCCGTTCCGCAGTGAGAAGGATACAAACTGGGAAGGCGCTTTCCGGATTCCCCAACTGGTGCGTTGGCCAGGCAAAATCCCCGCAGGCTCTGTCTCCAACGAGTTTATCCAGCACCACGATTGGCTGCCAACATTTTTAGCCATGGCGGGTGAACCGAACATCGTGGAGAAACTCAAGAAAGGTTACAAGGCCGGCGACAAGACCTACAAGGTACATATCGACGGTTATAACCTTCTGCCTTACCTGACAGGTGAGGAGAAGAAAAGCCCGCGTCAGGGTCTCATCTACTTCAGCGACGATGGTGATCTGATGGCTTTACGCTTTGACAACTGGAAGGTCGTGTTCCTGGAGCAGCGCGCTAAGGGTACGCTGGAACTGTGGGCCGAGCCGTTCACCACGCTGCGGGTTCCCAAACTTTTCAATTTGCGGACCGATCCGTTCGAACGAGCGGATATTACCTCTAACACGTACTACGACTGGTTCCTGGACCACGACTACATCGTTTTGGCGGCGACGGCCGTCGTGACGCAGTTCCTGGAAACGTTTAAAGAGTTTCCGCCGCGCCAGAAAGCTGCCTCATTCACCATTGACCAGGCACTGGAGAAAATGACGACGGCTGCATCAGGCGGAAAGGGCAAGGCTCCGTCCAAAGCCGCTTGAAGCAATGAAGCTGCCGTGCCGGGTTTCTCTTCCGGTGCGGCAGCATTCCTTCCGCCCCTGCGTACGCGCGTAAGCGAACGTACGATCAACAAATCATGCCTGAGAAAGAAAGCGGGCCCCAAACAGCGGCCCGCCCTTCGGCGAAAAGAACTACACGTTGGTCGATGTAGTCACCGCGTCCGCATCCTCCTAAGAATGCCTCCTGCGCCCACAGAGACCACGCCCAGCAGCGCCAGCAGCGGCAGTGGCGAGGCGGTGGCAGGTAACTCCGGGGCCGGCTCCGGAGGCGGTTCTGCGGCAGCTACCTGCTCAGGACCAATGGAACCTGTCACGTGAACTGACGCCGTGCTCGTGTCTGACCCTCCGCAAACATTCGTGGCCGTGATCTTGTAGGTGACAGTTTCGTCAACCGGGCCCGCGTTGCTCTGCTGCGGTGACGCCTGCACGGTCTGGCTGCCATTCGTGCCACTGACGGTCCCTACGGGATCAATGGTGACGGAGTCTGCATTCGTGGCGGTCCATTTCAACTCAGTCGATCCCTGTTCCTGAACTGTGTCGCCCACTTTCACATAGCGAATCTCCGCCGCATCGGGTGTAAGTGAAGTCTTGACTGCATTGTTAACATTCACGGTGGCGTCTGAGGTTACGATCCCGCCCGGCCCGGCGGCGCGGAACTCATACTTGGTTGTCTGTTTTGGTTGCGCCTCCATTTCTCCCGTGCGGGAATAGGCCAGTGGCTGGTCATTGGCCTTAACGGTGGTGTTTGCGGCATCCGTTGATGACCAGCTCAGTTTGACGGGTTGGTCACATTTGATCTCCTGGCGGTCCACCACAAGTTTGCCTGTTACCGGGGCCACAACAATCCGGGCCGTAGCCGTACCGGCTTCAAAACGGCTCAGGGCGTTCATCTTCTTCCCTTCCGGCCAGTTCTTGTAGACAAGTTGTTTGTTCGGTTTGTTCTTGGTATAGATGATCACGCGCTGGTTTTCCTTCACCACTACCGGCCCCGCCCAAATCTGGTCTCCTGTTTTGTTTGCTAGCACATGGACCTGCTGGGCCCCCGCTGGGACGATGAGCTGCTGGTCTCCAATGATGTGGTTGTTCATCATGTCCGCGTGCCCGACAAAGAACTCCGGCGTTGTGCCGTTCAAAAAGACCAGAGCATTTCCGGGAACCCCCTCAATCTGGATCCGTCCCCAGGGGCCGGAAACCTTGGCGCCCACGGGTTTCAGCAGCGCTTTGATGTCTTGAGATTGGCCCGCAACAACGGTGACGTTATGCACCTCAGGCTGGTAGCCGTAGTTGTATACGGCGATCTTATGTTCGCCTGGCGCCAGGCTGAGGGAGTTGCTGCGGTGGGTCACCGGTTTTCCGTCGACCCAGATGTAGGCCTCTTCCGGCATGACACTCACATGTACTTTGCCCGTTCCTTTGTCAGATTTGTCAGGCTTTGCATCTTGCGCGGTGGGCTTTGCATCTTGCGGATCTTGCGCGATGGAAAGGCTCGTGCTCGCGATGGCAAGCAGCACAATGGCAAGAAAACGACTCGACCAGATTTTCATACTTCCTCCTTTGCCTTTGTCCAACGCAAGGAGCACTGCCTTGCGGCCCAGGTCTAAAGGCAGCCGTTCGTGACCCTGGGCGGACTATTTCAACGCTGAGAACGCGCCAGCCGTGATTCGAGATTAGTTCTTCAGTGGGGCATTGCTCCTTGTGTCAGTCCCTGCAATTGTTCCGCGCGGAACCCTTGCAAAGATCCGAATTGCGAGGGTGACAGGATGGTTTTTAATTTCGAGTCTGATTGTTGTTGCACGGCCTTGGCCTGCGTCACCTTCTGTCCGCTTGAAAGATTTGAGTTGCCTTTGATTGCCTGCAGCTTCGGCAACTCGCCCTGAAGGATGGGCATGACCTGCTGCATTTGTTCGGGACTGAGATGCAGCTTCTGCGCAAGCGTTGATATGTTGCCAAGACCACCCATGTTTTGGGCCTGCTTCCCCAGACTGCCTATGTCCTGGGCCGCAGACTGCGCGGTGAATGCGGCGGCCATAAAAATGACTACTATGAAATGGAAATTACGGTGTTTCATCACTTCACCTGATCTTCGTCCAATATCACGGATTTGGTAAGCGCCTTCAACTGGCAGAATTTGCAGGTTAAAAGTATCCTGAGCACCACAAGCTCTCGGACATGCTGCAATGATGTGAGCTGAACACGACCACAGCCGTTTGTAATAAATGTCCGGGCGTCGCACGCGACACTCTGGTTGGAAACAGCTTCTGATAAACGTTTATCTAGTAGTAATATCGCCGTCAGGCGATGGATGCTGCTGTGAGTATTGCCAGGAGGATAAACGGCCAAGCCCGCGGACTGTGAGCTGCTGGATGGTGAACGTGAAAAGCGGGTCTACCGTGATGGCAAGTAGGATGGCCTGGGGTCAAGCGGTATGGCAGAGAAATGTGAATGCTTTAAGAATCACAGAAATAATGCGGAGCCGCATTCGGCCGCCCGCTGCGCGTGGTCTTCTAACGTCTTTCTTTCTCGGCTTCACGGGCACGACGGAGCCCTTCGCGGGCGCGGGCGTTTACGCGATCGAGGCGCAGCACGATGTCGTATTCATACACCGCGCTCTTGTAATCGCCGCTGCCGGCAGCCGCGTCCGCCTTGCGCAAGAGGTCAGGAATGTCTTTGCGGGTGAATCCTTCCACTACGGTTGGCGCTGGCGGCACAGCAGTCCGGACGGGCCGGGGAGGGGCGACCGCATCGACCGGTTCAGAGGACACGTCGCTGGCTGGTTTTTCAGCCGTTTGATCTTCTATCGACGACGTCGCGGTGCCAGTCTCTGTTTCACTCTTCAAATCTTTCGCTGCGGCGGATGGCGAAGCTCCCGTAGCAGCCGCATGCAACGCTGCGGTTCCAACTGTGGGTTCATGCTGTACGGCCTTGCTCTCACCAACGTCTCCGGACGATTGCGGAGGAACAGGCTGAAGTTGGGCAGTCACTGGCTGTAGCGAAGCGGGTGTGGAATCTTGTGCCTCCGGCTTGCTCGCCGCTTCAGGAGATGTTGTGGCAGAAAGTGCCGGGACTGGCGGATTAGATCCAACCTCGCTGGTCCTGCCTGCGGCAGGCCTACTCGCTGCTGTTTGCGCGGATGGCGCTACTGGTGTGGATTCGCCGTTACGCGGATGCGTACCGAACTGCCGCAAATAACTGATGAAGTGCATCAGCTTCGGCATCTTGCCGCGCTGCGGCCAAACCACGATTGCCAACGCGGAGAGAACAAGCAAGGCAGCAAGAGCAACCGGCAGTGCGCGCCGCGACTTCCCTTTTGCTCCCGCGATTCGCTTGTGGTTCCCAGATTCAAGCAGAGGTTTGGTCAGGATCTTGGCGGAAGCCGTCCGCAGCAACACGGCTTCTTTGCGCAGCGTATCGCGCAGTTCAACACAACTCTGAAAGCGCAGATTGGGATCTTTTTCCAACGCGCGCAGGATGGCTGCATCGAGGCCAGGAAGCACGGCAGAGTTGATCGTCGCCGGCGGTTCCGGGTCCTCATGGACTACCTTATAGAGGACCGCGGTGACGGTCTCGGCATTGAAGGCTTTCTTGCCGGTAAAAAGTTCGTAGAGCACCGCACCCAGCGAAAAGATATCAGAACGATGGTCCACGTTTTTCCCTGTGGCCTGTTCCGGCGCCATGTAAGACGGAGTGCCTACCACCATGCCCGACTGCGTGAGCGAAGCATCTCCCTTTTTGGCAATGCCAAAGTCCAGCACCTTGATCTGCCCCTGCGGCGTCAGCATCAGGTTGGACGGCTTCAGGTCGCGATGTACCACGCCGCGCTCGTGCGCGAACGCCACCGCGTTGCAGATTTGCTCGGCATAACTCAACAGCGTGAGCTGGCCTGGGCGCAGATTTTTTCCGTCCAGCATGGCAGCCAAGGTTGAGCCTTCAACAAATTGCATGCTCAGGTAGACGCGGTCGCCGTCGTGGCCAACGTCGTAAATCGTAATGATGTTTGGATGGTCCAGGCTGCCCGCGGCCTTGGCCTCACTCTTAAGCCGCTCGATGATCTCATCGTGGTCCGGCGCATCACGGCCCACGGCGATGGTCTTCAAGGCAACGGTGCGCCCAATCACGCGGTCCTGGGCCTTATACACCACGCCCATGGCGCCGCGTCCAAGCTCAGAGAGAATTTCGTAGCGACCGTTGAAGGCGGACTTCAACTCGCTTCCAGGCGCTGGCGGCTGCGCGTGAGCAGCTGCGCCTTCTTCGGCGGGGCCAGATATTTGCAGAGAACCCATTTCCGTCCGTTCCACGAATACTTTCTTATCGGCACTTGCCGTATTCCGATCCAGCGCTTTCTCACTGCGGAACATGGCTGCTAAAGCCTCCACACGGCGCTTGCGCGGTTGAGCGTGGCTGGGCGGCTTGCTTACGTTCCCAAATCATAACCCCACGGCCCGGCCTTCCCTTCATTACTTTAGTGCTCTCCAGAAGGTTATTTGCGTGGCCTGCCACGCCATAATTGCCTATGATTTCAAGCAACTATCAATGTAGGCAGCTTTAGGAAATTGACATCATGAAACCTTCCCCGGCCCAACGCGTGCCACGAATTTCACGCCATTTTCATCCGCTTGGAATCGCCTGCGCGGTCCTGATTTTGCTTCTGAGCGGCTTCGCCAAGGATGCGCCGCTTTCGGCCATAGTGCTCTTCAATGCGCCCACCGGGCCTAGCTATATCCAGGTTACCGGCATTACCCTGAACGGGAAAACTGAGTTACGCACGTGCGATGGCGTACTCAAAATCGACAAACGCAGCTATGACGTTCTGCCCCGCGTGCAACTCAGGCCAGCGTCCGTTCTGGAACGCAACGCTGACGGCTTGCTCATGCTCAGCATGGACGGCTCAAAACCTTTCTGCGTTCTACCCAACGGCGTCAAATTCGATAAAAGCCCCGAACTCACGCCCGCCCAGGCTGCGGACCAGACAGTGGTCTTAGGACTTGTGGCACAGTCTTCAACTCAGCCGGCCGAGGTACCGGCAATCAAGCCCGGAGTGCAATTGGTCTTTGTTGCCGCACCAGATACCGAGTTTGCTGAATACCTCCGCTCCCAGCGCGCGCAGTCGGTTGCCCTTTGGCAGGAATATCTGAAGCGGTATCCATCTTCCGCGCACGCAGTCCAAGCCAAGCAAGCGCTGTCCGCTATGCTGGTTCAAGCGGCGGAAGCGGCGATTGCGGAATATACCAGGAATGGAAGCTCTGACGCGTCACAACTCGGGCCCCTAAAGCAGGCGCGGACCTATGCGGCCCAGGTTGAAACTTTCAGCGGCAATCGCGCGGCCGCGGAAAAAACGCTGCATGCGGTCCACACACAATTGGATGCCTTGCTGGAGAAAAACCGCCGCCAGTTGCAGTCGTATGCCAAGGCGGTGGCGGAGCATACCTCCGGATACGCGCACCTGGTTGCGGCCGGAAAACAGAACGAACAAATTCTGGAAGTCGAACCAGCCTACCCGCCCGCGGTTGCCCTGCACAACGAGATCGGCAGCGAGCAGAGCAAACTGGACTCGATTCTGCACAACGCAGAGAGCTTGTTGCTGGCCAAACAATATGATGACGCGCTTCGCTCTGTAGAAGCCTATCGCGGAATGGCCGCCGAGCTTCCGCAGGTTGGGAACATCGCTGAAACCGTCTACCGGTTCCATTTCTCCCGCGCACAGCAGTTGAGCGCCCAGGGAAGCTGGGAACAAGCCGTGGTTGAATTCCGTGCAGCCGGCAAAGTGCGGCCGGAGAGCCAGGAAACAGCGGCAGCACTTAGGAATGCTGAAGCGCAGGCGGCCAACGTTTTCAATCGGCGCGAGGCGGAACAAGCGCTGGCTGACAGCCGGAACTATGTGCAGAAAGGCGATTTCATCGCAGCCTATGACGTTCTGGCCGGCCTGCCGGAACCGCAACGCGTGCTGGTCGTCGAGCAACTTGCGGCCTTGAAGAAAGACTATGCACCAGCGGCAGCACGGCGCGCCCAGAAACTGCAAGAGATACACTTGCCGATCCGCGGCCGCGCCGACGAGGAGGCCATGCGCCAGGCCTATGAGCTTCTGCAGCGCGCCGGCGCCATTAGCAATGATCCCGCAATCAAGCTGAAACTGGACCTGCTATCCGACAAGATTGGCGCTTACTATCTTGACCAGGCCCGCCGCTACCTGCAGAAACCGATGGGTTCAGGGGCCGGTCTGGGCTGGCTCTATCTGCGCGAAGCACAGCGTTATGAACCGAACCTTGATGCCGTGAAGGACGAAATGGCACGGTATCAATCTGCCTACCAGTTGCGCGGACGTCTCTCGATCGGCGTGGTTGTTCGTGACCAGACCTCGCGCCGCGAGGGCCAGGGGTTCGCGGACCAGCTAGGTGACGCCATCGCCAACGGGCTTGAATCTTCCAATCAGCCGGTCAAGGTCATCAGGCGCTACAGCGAAGATGCAAATGCTGTTCAGCCGGATTTTGTGCTGGTGGCCGAAATCCTTCAGCATCGCATGGTGAAGAACACCAACCTGGAAACGTTGCCGTCAAAATACCGCGCCGCCACTCATGAAGTGAAGAACGAAGCCTGGCTGAGCACAAACCAGGCATACACGCAGGCGCAGCAGGAATTGACCCAGGCGCAGCGCGCATTCGCCGACGCGCAACAGCACCGCAGCAAGAAGGAAGCCGCAACAGCAGCTGACAATGTGACCGCGGCGCAAAACAAGGCCGACGATCTGCGCAAACAGATTGATGCTCTCAATCCGACCCGGCCTGAAGCAGTCCTGGAGCCTTACAATTACACAAAAAAGACGATTGACGTGACTGCTGTGGTGGAGCTTGCATTCCGCCTGACCGACCCATCGGGAAACCTGGCAGACTCCACGCCTTCCATCCGCCGCGACGACCGCAAGACCTATGTCGTGCTGGAAAACGTAAAACCGGAAGACACCGAAGGCGTCAAGGCGATGAACACGCCTCCGGACGAGGTGCAGTTCGTGACCGACCTGGAGCTTCAGGCGCGAGATGCGCTGGTAAAATCTGTCGGCGAACAGGCCGCACACCTGCCGGAAAAAATTCTTCAGCAGGCACGGCAGCGCCGGCAACAGCAGGATATTGATGGCGCCGCCGCGGAGTACATCGTCTTCCTGAACTCCACGCCGGACAACGGATCACCGGACCGCGCGGAGGCGGCCAGCTTTCTGCACGACCACTTCAACCTGGCCGTGGCCACAACCGCTACATCCACCAGGCAGGCACAAGCACGCTAAACCAGCCGGCCAGAATCAGGGCGCGGGCGCCTGTCTGCCGAGAAAATCCATGATGGCCCGCTGTGAAGCTTCGGGCTGATCGGTGGTGAAGATGTGGCTCGCATGCGGCAGCATGACCAGCTTCGCTCCAGGGACCCGAGAGGCAATCAATTCTCCGTTGCCCGCGGGCACCAACTGATCGGACTGCCCGTGAATGACCAGCGTGGGTGCGGCAATCCGGTCGAGCCGGGCGTACGCTTCCCAGGCAAAGATTCCCTGCAACTGCGCCATGTATGCTTCCGGCCGGGGAAACCATTTCCGGCGAATAGCCATGTCTTCCTCAATCCGGTCCAATGGCGTTGCTGGATCATATATATAAGGACGCATGGCCCTGGCGGCATCTTCCGGACTCATATTGCGGGCCATCAGTATTTCAGTAACATTCTTCTCCGCCCGAACAGCGTTGGGACCGCCGGGCGCTGTGCACCCCAGAATCAGCGAGCGTACACGCGCTGGATATTGGAGAGCGAACTCCTGCGCGATCATGCCGCCCATCGACAAGCCAAATACGTGCGCGCTCCGCACTCCCGCGGCGTCCAGCGCGGCCGCGGCATCAGAAGCCATCAGAGCGATAGAGTACGGCCCGTCAGGCGCGTCACTCTGGCCGCTGCCACGATTGTCGAGCGCGACGGTGCGATAGCGCTCTTTCAGCGCCGGACGCGTGCGATGCCACAGGTAGGATGGATAGCCGAGCCCCATGATCAACAACACGGGCTCGCCCTTGCCTTGCTCGTCCCAATAAATCCGGGCACCCTGATTTTCAAAAAACGCCATGCAATCTCCTGGTCCTGCCCAAAGAAGCGGCCTCTCATGTTAACGCGAGACCTGGCATTACGCGAGAACCCGGCCCTTCGAGAAGCGGTTGGCAAAAAAACCCGGACGACACATTTCATCTCTCGTTGTACAGTATTCTGCTGTATAGTGGCGGAGCTTCTAGCCTTGTGAGGTGCCAATGTCTCGAATTGTACGCGGTGGATTGATTCAGGCCAGCAACGTCCTGGGGGCCAACCAGCCGCTAGAAAAAATCAAGAAAGCCATGATTGACAAACACCTGAAGCTGATTGAGCAGGCGGCCAAAAAGAAAGTCCAGGTGCTTTGTCTGCAGGAGATCTTTTACGGTCCTTATTTTTGTGCTGAGCAGAACACGCGCTGGTACGAACTGACCGAGCCGGTGCCGGATGGGCCCACCATCAAGCTGATGCAGAAGCTGGCTGCCAAACACCGCATGGTGATCGTGGTCCCGATTTACGAAAAAGAGATGACCGGGCTTTACTACAACACCGCTGCGGTCATTGATGCTGACGGAAAATATCTCGGCAAATACCGCAAGCACCACATTCCGCAGGTGGCCCCTGGCTTCTGGGAAAAGTTTTACTTCACTCCCGGTGACACGGGCTATCCAACCTTCCAGACTAAATATGCGCGCATCGGCGTTTATATCTGCTATGACCGGCACTTTCCTGAAGGCGCGCGCATTCTGGGCATGAACGGAGCTGAAATCGTCTTCAATCCTTCTGCCACCGTGGCCGGCCTCTCAGAATATCTGTGGGAGCTGGAACAGCCGGCTCATGCCGTTGCCAACGGATACTTTGTTGGAGCGCTCAATCGCGTGGGCAAAGAAGCACCCTGGAACATCGGCGAATTCTATGGCAAGAGCTACTTCTGTAATCCACGCGGAAAGATCATCGCCCAGGCTGGCCGTGACAAAGACGAGATTGT
>JBGPZS010000500.1:0-3282 GCA_041493865.1 Terriglobia bacterium | reverse complement strand
GGCCGTAATCGTCGATCACGCTGACGCCGGCAGCGCGGCCCTTGAGCTGGAAGCGCCGATCGACGCCGCGGAAGTTTTCCAGCGCCTCGCGGATGCGCTCCGGCTCAATATCCAGCCCCACGCCCACGGCCACGGCCGCCGTGGCGTTGAGCACGTTGTGAGCGCCGGGGACGCGAAGGTGAAAGTCTCCCAGGCACTTGTCCCGGTACTCCACGGAGAAGTGCGCCAGGTGCTTGTTGCCGGAGCATCTGCCTTTGGCGGCGCGAACGCGGAAGTCGGAATCTTCATGCACGCCATAAGTCGTGGCGCGACGGGCCAGGCGCGGCAGCATGTTGCGCAGGCGCTCATCATCATGGCAGAGCACGGCCATGCCGTAGAACGGGACGCGATCGATGAAATCCAGGAACGCTTGCTCCACGTCGGCCATGTCGCGATAGCAATCCATGTGTTCGCGGTCAATGTTGGTGACCACGGCAAGAATGGGCGACAGCTTGAGGAATGACCGGTCGCTTTCGTCGGCTTCAGCAACCAGATATTGCGATTTGCCCAGGCGCGCGTTGGAACCCATCGCGTCAACGCGCCCGCCCACCACGACCGTGGGATCAAGCCCGCCTGCCGCCAGCACTGCCGCCACCATGCTGGTGGTGGTGGTCTTGCCGTGCATGCCTGCAACTGCAATCCCGTACTTCAGGCGCATGAGTTCGGCCAGCATTTCAGCCCGCTGGATCACTGGAATGTGCTCGGCATGCGCGGCCGTGATCTCCGGATTGTCACGCCGGATGGCCGAGCTGGCCACAACCACCTCGGCGCCGGTAATGTTCTCCGCCCGATGGCCTTCGAAAATGATGGCGCCCTTTTCCGCCAGCCGCTCAGTGACGCTCGAGTGCTTGAGATCGGAACCGGAAACTTTGTACCCAAGCGTAAGCAGGACCTGAGCGATCCCGCTCATCCCGATGCCGCCGATGCCTACGAAATGAATACGTTGTATTTTTGCAAACATTTTTATGTGTCGCTGCGCGACAAACCGCTAGACAGTGTCTTCGAATCCATGACCGCTTTTGCTCCTGATGCATGCCGCTCGCCGCGCAAGCCGGGCTCGCCCTTAATCTCTTTGGTTACGCTCGCATCGCCCAAATCAAAATTCAATTCGTGTTCGCGTTCATTCGCGGCTAACTTGTCTTGCGTTCCGCCAATTCCGCCACCATGCGCGCCACGCGGCCCGCCGCGTCATGGTGTGAAAGCGCACGCGCCCGCTCCGCCATTTCCTTTAGACGCTCAGGATGGGCAAACAGCTCCGTCACCACCTGCGTCAGACGTTCCGGCGTGAGTTCTGCCTGCGGCACCAGCACGGCCGCGCCTCCCTGTGCGATTGCCTCGGCGTTGCGGCGTTGTTGGTCGTCCGCGGCGCGAGGAAAGGGAACAAAAATTGCCGGCTTGCCTGCCGCTGTAATTTCCGCCACCGTGCTCGCTCCTGACCGGCACAGCAGCAGGTCCGCCCCGGCAAAAGCGGCGGGCATGTCGTCGATAAAAGCTGAAACCTCCGCCTGCACACCTGCGCGCGCATACGCAGATTGGATTTCATTATAGTCACGCTCACCCGTCTGGTGTGTGATCCGCAGCCGGGGAATTTGTCGTAGTACTTCGGGAGCAGCCGCCACCATGGCCTGGTTGATCGCCTGCGCGCCCTGGCTGCCGCCAAACACCAGCAGGGCCGGCGGACGGCTGTTGCTGTTCACGGCCGGGACCTTGAAGAACTCGGCCCGCACCGGCACGCCCACAACCTGTGCGTTGCGAAAAAACTTCTGTGTCTGCTCAAAGTGCACCGCCGCTGCCGACACGCGATGTCCTACAACCTTGTTGGCAAAGCCGGGGACGTAGTTGGGCTCAAACGCCAGCGTGGGGAGATGCATCAGGATGGCCGCGGCCATCGCCGGCCCGGAAGCGTATCCGCCCACTCCAACCACCACGTCGGGATTGAACACTTTGATGATTTTGCGCGCGTCCACCACCGCCCGCGGCAGATCAAACAGCGTGTGCAGCCGCGTCATCACGCTTACGTTCTTGAGCGCTCCCACCTTGACGCGCATGAGCCCAAAGCCGGCCTGCGGGACCAGCCGGTTTTCCATGCCTCGCGCCGTGCCCACGAACAGCACTTCAGCGTTGTAGCGTGCTTTGAGTTCACGAGCAATCGCGAGGGCAGGAATCACGTGTCCGCCGGTGCCTCCTCCGGCCATCAGAACGCGCATAGTGAGCTCCAGTTTACCCGCAGGAGAGCAAAACCGTTTGGACTATTAATTTTGACCATAGTATAATCATGTAGTCATGGAAGAGATTTCCATTTCCGAGTTCAAGGCCAAATGTCTGGCAATCCTTGAGCGAGTGCGCAAGACCCGGAAGCCCGTCCGCATCACTCGCTTTGGCAAGCCGGTCGCTGAAGTGGTGGCTCCTGCGCCCGTGAAAGATCGCTCCGACTGGATGGGTTCCATGGCGGGAACTATGGAGATTCTCGGCGACGTAGTTTCCCCGGTGATCGATGAGAACGACATTGAGGCCCTGCAAGAGTGAAACTGCTCCTCGACACCCACATATGGCTATGGACCCTGCGTGAGCCTCACAGAATTGGCCGCCGGGCTCTTCATGCGCTGCAAGATGCAAGCAATGAACTGTGGTTATCACCCATCAGTTTGTGGGAAGCGCTATTGCTGGAGCGCAAGGGTAGAATCCGCATTCACGGTGACCTTGCACTCTGGCAATCCAGGGCAACTGCTCGTTTTCGCGAGGCTCCTTTGACTTACGAAATTGTGCTGGAGTCCCACCAACTTCCTTTGCACTCTGATCCGGCGGACCGCTTCCTTGCCGCCACCGCCAAAGTTCTAGGCCTGACGCTGGTCACGGCGGACCACCGCTTACTGGGCCTGGGCGAAATTGCGACTCTAGCCAACCGCTAGTTTCCGCCTGGGTTACTCTGGTACCCTAATTTCGCATTTTCAGAACAGAAACTAAAAATGGCTGCTTTAGGAATGTGTTTATGCTATGTTTCATCAGAAGGCCACAACTACCCATCGGTGAAACCGCGTAAGACGCAGTGGTTTCCAGGTGATCGCGCGCCATGATTCTTAAAGCTGCGGAAGATTTCAAAAAACGTACGTTAAGCGCTCTGCCTACCCTGCTGGAAAAGCTGGCGTATATTTGTTCGCTGCAAACCGGCACCGGAGGTTACCTGCACTGGGGGTTTTCCCGGGCTTATGGCAACCGTCCCACACAAGAGGCCATTTACGCCGC
>JBGPZS010000477.1:0-3591 GCA_041493865.1 Terriglobia bacterium | reverse complement strand
CGAAGTCCTTTTGCAGCTTGAGCGCGTTGCCCTGCACGGAGAAGTCAAGGTCGCGGATGAGGAAGCCGCTGATAATATCGCGGACCGCGCCCCCAGTCAGAAAAACATTCATCTCGTGTGCGCGGGCAACGTCCGTTACCAGCGCTACAGCTCGCTGCTGGTCTGGCGTAAGCCGGGTTTCCATTAGATAAATAAAGTCAGCCATCAGGTACGGAACACACTTTTGCCCTCCCGGCACCCGCCGGGTGGGCCAACCGATTCTCCCAGGTTTTTCGTAAGTTGCACTTTATACAAGAGTTAGACGGCTACCGTAGGGACTAGCACAAACTCGAAACATTATCATAAAGGTTAACCTTTTGGCTACCCCACACACTGGAAAGCTGCGGTGACGCCTTTGATGCCCCCGGAATCGGTGCGAGAATTAATTTGCTATGCCTTCAACGCACAAAAAGGTGATCGTGCGCAAAATGGGGCGCGACTCCATCAGCGGCTACGTCTCGCCGGCCCATTTTGTCATTGAAGGCAAGCTGGAACTGCTGAACCCATCCGGCAAAGTGGTGCTCATTGACCTGGCGGAGATCAAGAACGTGGATTTTGTGCGCGATTTCAGTGACACGTCTGCCGCCGGACGCAAGACCTTTACTACCCGCCCGCGCACGGAAGGGCTCTGGGTGCGGCTCAAGTTCATCGACAATGACGTTCTGGAAGGCTTGATGGCAAACGATCTCACGCAGGTCGTTCCGGAAGGATATCTCATCACGCCTCCGGATACGCGCGGCAACACGCAAAGAGTCTTCGTTCCCAGGACCTCGCTGCAGGAGTTGAACGTGCTGGCCGTGATTGGACGTCCGGAATCACATAAGAAAACCGCGGAAGATATTCGCCAGGAAAAGTTGTTTGTAGAGCCGTAACGATTTTGCTCTGACCTTTCCCTACTTCCGTTACAATCACGCCTTTAGGCAGGTTTTCATCAGGACCCATTGGTTATGAAGCTCAAAGAAATCGCGGGCAAGCTGGGCGCCAGGCTTGATCCGCCGGATGCGGAAATTGAGATCACTGGCGTCGGCGCCATCGAGTCAGCGCTGCCCGGCCAGATTACCTTCGCGGTTAGTTCCAGGTACGCGGCTCTGGCCAGGGCCAGCAGGGCCTCCGCGCTGATCGTGGATGAAAAATTTCCTGATTTGGAAAAGCCCACGTTGCGGACCAGGAACCCGCAGTTTGCTTACGCCCGCGCGGTTGAATTGCTTCACCCGGTGCCGCAGGAAAAACGCGGCATCCATTCCACCGCCGTCATTGATTCCTCGGCCCGGATCGGCGCCAATGCGTCCATCGGCGCCTGCGTGGTGATCGGCGCGGACGTGGAAATCGGTGAAGGCTGCACGCTGTTACCGCATGTGGTGGTCTATCGCGGGGTAAAGATCGGTAATAACTTCTTCGCGCATTCGCACGTCTCGGTCCGCGAAAACTGTGAGATCGGCAACAACGTGCTGCTGCACAATGGCGTCGTCATCGGCTCGGATGGTTTCGGCTTCGCCAAAGACGACAGCGGAAACTGGTACAAGATCCCGCAAATCGGGCGCGCCGTGCTGGAAGACAACGTGGAAATACAGGCCAACGCGTGCATTGATCGCGCCAGCCTGGGTGAGACCCGCATCGGGCGCAACACAAAAATCGACAACCTTGCCCACGTCGCGCACAACTGCATGGTGGCGGAAAATTCCATGCTCTGCGCCCAGGTGGGCCTGGCGGGATCCACCGAGATTGGCAAGAATGTGATCCTGGCCGGGCAGGTGGGCGTGGCCGGGCACTGCAAAATCGGCGACGGCGCGATCGTGACCGCGCAGAGCGGAACACACGGTGATATCCCGGCAGGGGCCATGGTCAGCGGCTCACCGGCGTTCGATCACAAGCAATGGCTGCGCAGCGTTACCGCGTTTACCAAATTGCCGGAACTGGCCCGGGCCATTCGCGGCAAAGGTACCAAGGAACAATGACGGACGGCCGCACAGAAAAAAAACCGATCAAAGTCCTCCTGCTCGACGATCGCCAGGACAACCTGATTCTGCGGTCCGCCATTTTGCGCGGCCACGGTTATGAGGCCGTCAGCTCGGCTTCCGTGGAAGAAGCTGAGACCCATCTGGGCGAGATCGACATCGCCGTGCTCGACTATCACCTGGGCGCCGGCAAGTTTGGCACTGAGGTTGCGCAATCGCTGCGCGACAAGCGTCCTGAGGTCCCCATCATCATTCTTTCCGCCACGCTGGAAAGAAAGTTCGGCGGCGTGGAAGACATGCACCTGCTCAAAGGTTCCAGTTCGGTGGACGACCTGCTGGCCGCCTTGCGCTCCTTTGAAGCCAAGCGCCGCGGCAAGCCTGTAGTAGTCGACGCGCGTGACTTTTTCTACTCCCGCATCGCCATGGCCATGGGCGATGACATCGTGCTCGAAATCCTGGACCGCGACGGCGTCTGGCAGTACGTGAACGACTTTTTTGCCAGGATGTACGAGAAGAAACGCGCCTGGTTCGCCGGAAAAAACCGCTTTGAAGAATTTCCCGAGCTCAGCGCCGAGTGGAAGGACATCATTCGTACCGTGGCCGACACGCGGGAAACCTATGTGGACCGCAGCTTCCGCTGCCTGCCTCACCTGCCCAAGAAAAAGAACCGCTGGAACTGGAACATCCTGGTCTTCCCCCTCAAGCTCCACGATAACCGCAACGGCGCTGTGCTGGCCGCTCGGGTCATTGAGAAGAAATGACGGAGAAAAAATGATGGCGAAGAAATTGAAACCGCTCCGATTCGCCGCGATCTTTGTCCTGATCCTGGTGTTCATGCTGGCCGGTTGCCGCTCGCGCGTGATCAAGGTCAATCTGATCAACACCAGCGCCGAGCCAATTAAGACCATCATCGTCGACTACCCAACTGCCACATTTGGCAGAGACAAGCTGGCGCCGGGCGAAACTTTTTCCTATGTCATCAAGCCGCTGGAAAAGGGACACTTAAAGATTCAGTTCAGCGACGCTCAAGGGAACGTCCACACGTTTGAGGGTGTTTCGCTCCACAAAAATGACGAGGGCTGGATCAACGTCAAATTTTCACAAACTTTCGCGAACGTCGGTTTTGACATCACCGTGGGAGAAAAATAAGTTCTCTCAGCTTTAAATCAGGCCATTTTGTTGATCAGCGTTTGATCTGCGCAAATCGGCGGCTGCCTCTGCTTCCCTGTTCCGTAGCCTGCCCTGAGCGACCCTGAGCCTGCGAAAGGGGAGTCGAATGGGTGCCCTCTGTGGTAAAAATTTCTTACTGTCTTTCGGGAGACAGCGCGCTGTTGATCGCGTCGCGCACCGCCTGCACCAGCTCTTCCCGTGAGGCAAACTGTTTTGGATCGATGGGCCGGTGGAAGACGAGAGTCACCGTGCCGCCCAGCACCATCGCACTTCCCTTGGGCATCATCTCGTATGTGCCAAGGATAGTGATCGGAACAATGGGAAATCCCGTTTCCGCCGCCAGGTGAAATGGCCCTTTCTTGAACGGCATCAGCCGTCCATCGGGTGACCGCGTGCCTTCCGGGAAGATGGTCATGTTGATATGGTG
>JBGPZS010000276.1:0-5579 GCA_041493865.1 Terriglobia bacterium | reverse complement strand
GTAGCTTGGCTTATCGGCGTACCCAAACATGATTGCAGCGCGATCGGCAACCTGCTCGGGACACGCACGGTTCTGAATGAGCTGGTGGCTTATCACGACTTAGGTGCAATTAAGGCCACGCTCGATCCCCGCTCCGTTACCATCGCCACATTTGCTCTCTGCGGTTTTGCCAACTTCAGCTCGATTGGTATTCAGATCGGCGGCATCGGCGCGCTGGCGCCCAACAAGCGAGACCAGCTCGCCAAGCTCGGTTTCCGTGCCATGATCGCCGGCACCATGGCCAACCTCATGTCCGCCTCGATTGTTGGATTATTGATGAGAAGTTAAGCTGCCGCGCTTTAGCAGGTTGCGGGAAAAAACAGGCTGCCGAAAAAGTGTCCTTGAACGGGACGAGGGCCAGGGCATAACTTTCTCATGCTGCGGAACCCCTGAAAATCCGCAACTTGGTTAAACGTCAACCGGCCCGCTCATCGCGGGCCGGGATGGAAGTGCTTCAATGATCGTTACAACGAGACGTTGATGGCAATAGCGACTCCGGGATGGCGTCGGTTATACATGTAATACCCGTCGTTAACGTAGTCAACGTAAACGTCGTCGGTTTCGTACCAGGTGTGCGACCAGTATTCCGGCCACGGATCAACCAGACTGAACCAGAAGCCTCCGTACTGGAACCGTGGATATCCGCCCACAACAACTACAGGGACGGTGTGAACGCGGAACCAGTGTCCACGGCCAAAATGCGCGCGGAAATGGCTTTCGGGAATACGGTAGCCTCTGTAACCGCCACGTTCGTGCCAGTTATGATGTTCATGCTCCCAATGCTTTGCGCGATGGCCTTCCCAAGCTTCTCGCCTGTGCTGTTCGTGTTCGTGCCAGTTGGCCTCACGCACATGTTCCGGCCCATGCCCTTGCTGGTAATGTGGCTGCTGGTGTTCCGGTCTGTCGTGGTTTGCTCGCTCCTGCTCGTGCGGGCGCTGATCGCGCTGATGCTCCCGCCCATCCGCCTCGTGTTTGTCCGAGTGCTTCACAGACGAGCGCCCGTGGTCTTTCTCGTGTTTGTTATCTTCGTGCTTCTTGGAATCACCTTGCCGTCCGTCGTCGTTCCCGTGTTGTGATTTGGCAAGGGCGGCTGTTCCTAAAAGCAGTCCCAGAATTGATGCGCCGATTACTGCAGTCCGTCTCATGATGAGTACTCCGTATCGCGAGTTTAAGCCATCTCTGTTCGCCATCCTAGTTACGCAAGGACGAGACCTCCCTGTCTCGCGGTGTCTGCGAAACGTTTCGGAGTCCTGCATGGCAGGGTCGCTTACATTGAATGACAAAACCGTGGTTCGGCTCTGCATCCGGTTTTCCCACATATCCAAAGTTGTATAATTCCTCGGCTCGAATCACTCCGCGCAAAAGTGAGGGGATATGCGCTTCAAAACAATCGCAGCGTCCGGTATCTTGTCTCTCAGCACGCTCATTGCCCCGGCCTGGGCGCAAAACGCTACCAGGATCGGCGTCATCACTTCTCTCACCGGCAGCCAGGCGGCCTTCGGTGAGGCGCACAAAAACGGCTATGCCATTGCCCTTGATGAGATCAACGCCAGGGGCGGCGTGCTCGGCAAAAAACTGGAGCTGGATTTTTACGACGACCAGAGCAAGCCCGATCAGGCCGTTCAGGGCGTTTCCAAACTCGTCGATCAGGACCAGGTCCCCATGCTGCTCGGTTCTTACTCCAGTGAGAGCACCAAGGCCATTGTGCCCGCGGTGACGCAGCGGGAGACGCCGCTGATTATCCCCACGGCCACCGCCGACAACGTGATGGACTCGAAGTCTCCCTGGATCTTCCGCATCTGCGCCGGGGCCACTGACTACGCCAGGGCCACTATCGGATTTTTGAAGGCGAGCGGCGCGCCCAAGACCATGGCCATTGTTTATGAGAACACGAACTTCGGCCAGTCGAACATGAAGGCCATGACTGCTGCGGCCAAGGAAGCGGGCATCAATCTGGTGGCGGTGGAATCCTATGAGGCCAAGTCTCCTGACTACAAGGCGGTCTTGCAGCGCGTGAAGGAGGCCAACCCGGAAGTAATTTATTTCTGTTCTTACCTTCTTGACGCCACCACGCTCATGCGCCAGACCAGGGAAGTGGACTTGAACCCCAAATATTACACTTCGGCCGGTACCGGGTTTGCCGCTGCTGAGTTTCCCACGGAGAAAGGCGCCGGCAAGAATGCCGACTTCACATTTTCCGTTTCCCAATGGTTGCCGACGGCGAAATGGGCCGGCTCTAAGGAATTTGACGCCGAGTATTTCAAGCGCTTCAACTCTCATCCTCAGTATCACGCCATGCAGGCTTACGCGGCATTGCTCGTCGCGACGCAGGCCATCAACAATGCAAAGTCTCTGGAGCCTGCCAAGATTCGCGATGCCATCAAGAACATCGACCTCGCTTCCACCCCGTTTGGTCACATTAAGTTTGATAACGGACAGAACCAGCATCCGGTCTTGATTACCCAGGTCCAGAACGGGCAATATCGCGTCGTCTTCCCGGCGGACGCCGCCGAGGCCAAACCCACGATTCCCGCGCCCGCGTGGTCGAAGCGCTAAAGCAGGAATCGCGGGGAGCGGTGAACGCGGGTCTGTAATCGCGGCGACGTAAACACGACGGCATGGCGCTGGCGTTGTTTCCGCAAATGCAGGAGGTCTCAACACGGTTGGTCCGTTTCTTCCAAGCCTGTGCTGACGGCCTGCTGACCGGAGCGCTTTACGCTCTGATCGGCATGGGCCTGGCGCTGATCTTCGGCGTCATGCGCATCGTCAATTTTGCCCATGGCGCATTTCTGATGGTCGGCATGTACGCTACCTACGTTCTGTTTGACTACTTCAAGCTCAATCCTTACGTCGGCTTCCTTCCTGCCGGGCTTTTCCTCTTTATTTTTGGCTATTTCGTTTATCTGCTTTTGATACGGCCGGTGCGCGATCGCTCGCACTTCATGCAGATTCTCATGACCGCGGGCATCGGCCTGATCCTTACCAACGGCGCGCAACTGATCTTCAAGGCCGACTATCGCCAGACGAACATCGACTTGATCAACCGCAGCGTGCATGTTGGCCCCTTTGGCGCCAACGCCGCTGAGGTGCTTTCTTTCGCGATTGCCGCTGCGTTTGTCGTGGGCCTGCATTTTTTCGTTACACGCAGTCTTACTGGCCAGGCCTTGCGCGCCATCTCGCAGAATCCTGAAATCGCGCCGCTGATGGGCATTAACGTCACTCGCATTCAGGGTTTCAGCTTCGCTCTGGGAATCGCCCTGGCCGGTGTCGCGGGCGGCCTCCTGCTTCCGCGGCTCTACCTTTTTCCTGGCGTTGGCGAAGACTACACCACCAAGGCCTTTGTCATGGTGGTGCTTGGTGGCATGGGCTCGGTTGAAGGCGCGGCGTTCGGCGGACTCGTTCTTGGCTTGTCGGAGAGTCTCACCAGCCTCTATATCGGCAACCAATGGGCGCTGGTTGTCGACTTCGCTCTCTTTCTTCTGGTGCTGTCATTCAAACCCAGCGGCATCTTTGGGAGGCAACGCGCGTGAGCATCTTGAAGAGTTGGAAATTCTGGGTGTTCCTTGCCGTTGTGCTGCTGTGGGCGCGGATGCCGTGGTTTGTTCAGAACAACTACCAGTTGCAGGTGCTCTTTCGCATCACCTTGTTTGCCGGTCTGGGGCTGGCCTGGAACCTGGTCGGCGGCTACGCTGGCCAGCTTTCTCTCGGACACGTCGCTTTCTTCGGCGTCGGCGCCTACGGGCTGGCACTCTTTACCGAGCTTGGCGTTCCCGTTTGGATTTCGATTATTCTCGCGGCCGTTGTGGCCACCATGTTCGCCGCCGTGATTGGAGCGATCGCCTTCCGCCTGCGCGGTCCTTATTTCACGCTTTCCACCATCGCCTTTGGTGAAGTGTTGCGGCTGACAGCCACGAACCTGAACGTGACCGGCGGCGCCATCGGCCTTACCATGCCTTCGCTCTTCGTTGGCAGGACGTTCTGGCGCTCGTTCTACCTCGCCTCAGTGGTCCTGATGGTGATCGCGTTTCTGGCGAATTATTGGACCTCGCGCTCGCGCTTCGGCTATTACCTGATGGCCATTCGCGAAGATGAAGATACCGCCGGCGCTGTAGGCATCAACACTACTCGCTGCAAGTTGCAGGCGCTGCTGATGAGCGCATTCCTGACGGCCCTTGGCGGCGCCCTATACGGAAGCGCTTTCCAGTTCATTGTTCCGGACAGCATTCTTACCCTTGAGATCTCGATTCAAATCGCCATCATCACCATGCTGGGCGGCGCGGGAACATTGCTCGGCCCGATCGTGGGCGCGGCGCTGCTGCTCACCGCCTCAGAGGCTTTCAAGAACCAGTTCAGAGAAGGCCATCTTCTTATTTACGGCATCCTGATCGTTATGGTTGTGCTTTTCCTGCCGGAGGGCATTGTCGGCGGATTGCAACACCGCTTCCGCAAGCGGACCAAACCGCCGGCGGACGCCAAACCGCAATCTGTACTGGGCGGAGCTGCCCAATGACGCCCATTCTCGAAATGCAGAATGTAACCAAACGTTTTGGCGGGCTCAGGGCCGTGAAAGGTGTTTCGCTCGCGATGAATGCCGGCGAGGTCCTCTTCATCATCGGTCCCAACGGCGCCGGCAAAACCACGGTCTTCAATTTGATCAGCGGCTTTCTCCATCCCAATGAAGGTGTCATTCTCTTCCAGGGAAAAAATATTTCCAAAATGGCGCCGCACCGCTCCGCCCGTCTCGGTATCGGGCGCACGTTCCAGATCGTCAAGCCGATCCCCAGCTTGACCGTGCTGCAAAACGTGATGCTGGGTGCGTTCATGCACACCGGCAATCTTCGTCGTGCCGGGGAAGAGGCGGCAAAGATCCTCGATTTTCTTCAGATGTCACACCTAAGCAAGTTTTCCGCTCGTGGGCTGCCGCTGGCGGCGCTCAAGCGTCTTGAGATCGCCCGCGCTCTGGCGACAAAGCCCAAGCTGATCCTTCTCGACGAAGTCGTCTCCGGTCTTACCACTCATGAAGCGCTGGCCTTGGCGAAGCTGGTGAAGCGTCTGCCGGAATGGGGGGTGAGCGTGGTTGGCGGCGTGGAGCATGTGATGCAGGTGGTCATGAAGATCGCCGACCGCGTCATTGTTCTGGATTATGGCGCCAAGATCGCCGAAGGCACTCCGGCTGAAGTGGTGAAGCTGCCGTCGGTGATTGAGGCCTATCTTGGACCAAAATACAAGGAGCTGGCCCTGTGACCGCGCCGAACAGCTCCAGCCATCCATCAGCGGGCGCACCATCTGCGGCGGGAGCACCCTTGCTGGAGCTCGGAAACGTTACCGCTTATTACGGCGATTTGCAGGCGCTTTTTGGCATTTCGCTTCATGTGAATGCCGGCGAGATCGTCTCGCTCATCGGGGCCAACGGGGCAGGAAAGACCACCATCCTGCGCGTTATCTCCGGCATGAAGCCCGCGGCCGGAGGCTCTCTGCGTTTTTCCGGCCAAAACGTCTCGCGCATTCCCGCGCATGAAATGGTCGTGCGCGGCGTAAGC
>JBGPZS010000600.1:0-2195 GCA_041493865.1 Terriglobia bacterium | reverse complement strand
GTCTTCGCCCCACGAAAAGCGCATGGTTCAGGAGCGCCTGGCCGTGCTGAAAGCAGCAATGGGCGTTCTCGATCATTTGAACAAGCCGGAAGGGATGCTTGATCGGAACTTTCAGATGCTGCGCCAGCAAGTGGTCATCATGCTTACCGGGGCCACGGGGTTATGCTATCTGGAAATCGAGGACTATCCGCAGGCACGCACGGCTCTGCAACAGGCGGTGGCAAGCGATCCCAACAATGCGCAGTGGGTGTATGGCCTGGCTCTGGCCTTGCTGAACGGCAAGAACCGCGACCAGTATCGCGGTTATTGGTATCTGGCTCGCGCTGCCAATTTGACCGGAGGAACACCGCAGGGGCAGGAGATTGCCAGCTACGCGCGGCGAACCTACCACAACGACGGTGGAAAAGAAGCGGGTTGGCAGCGCTTCATTGCCAGCGCGGCAGCACTCGATGCACCGCCCAGCCCCGAGTCCGGCAGCGCAAAGCGCACATCCACGAGTGCAGCGGCGACTGCGGTCAATGGCGCTGCGACCGCTTCCATCAACCCAAATGTCGCAAGGCCCAGCGGAACGAACGCTTCTTCCAGCAAGGCAGCATCCTCGGCTTACGTTCCCGGCAAGACAAAAGCTTCCATAGGCTTTGAAGATACGTTGCGAGCGCCGGTGACAGCAGAGCCTGCGCGTCCGACGAACGTATCGCCAAACCGTCCCAAGGCGCTGGCCGCGCCTACTGAAGCCGTGTCACTGGGAATCCTGATCGAGACATCGCTCCTTACCAGCCAGAATCGGCAGTCCATCATCGAGACCCTGAAGGACATCGTCAGAAATCTGCGCAGCAATGACGAAGCGTGCATCCTGGTCTTCAGTGACCAACTCGATTTCGAGCAGGACCTTACTGGAAACGATCAGCTATTGGAAGATGCCATCAGCCAGATACGCCCCAAGCAGGCCAAGGCGCTGTTGTCTGGAATTGCTTTTGCCGCCGGACATCTGAAGCGAATCGGCAAGAACAGCAATCGCGTGTTGATGGTGATTTCCGATGGGCGTACCACGCAAGACAGCGCGGATACACTCATGTTCCGCAGCCAGGTGAGCGGCGTGCGCATTGACTGTATCGGCCTGAGAGCTGACGGCGCGATGGAGCGGGCGCTGCTGGAGCGGGTTGCGGCCTATTCCGGCGGGAAATCAGCTTTCGCTTCCGGTCCGGGCGAGTTCCGCACGGCAGCGCTGCAGATGACCCGTGGAATGGGAATTGCCGTACCGTAAACCAGTCTTCGCGTCACCCGGATGGCACTATTCGTACCGCGCAAAAAAAAATTCCGGAGTGGTGCGTGATCCACTCCGGATGAGTTCGTAAACTGTGCTTCAGTCTCAATGACTGATACGCATTTGGACTCATAAAAGTTGCCGAAAGTTAGTGCTGCTCATCCCACAGCACAAAATTTTTAATCCAGCATGCCAGGCAGGGTTTCCGCTATCCTTATAGGCATGCGTGTGAGGGTGCTGCTTTTTGGGCAGCTCAAAGACATTGTTGGCCGCCAGGAAGACTTGCTCGACCTGGAGCCGGGCTCCAGGCTTGCCGCCGTGATGGCCCACTATGCCGAGCGCTATCCCAGGTTCCAGGGATTGAACAGCTCCATTGCCTGCTCTATCAACCAGGAATACGCCCAGGGCGCCGCCGTCCTTAAGGATGGCGATGAGGTCGGCCTGCTGCCGCCGGTCAGTGGAGGCAAATCCTCGCCGGCCAGCGGCGGCAACGGGAAGCTGGAGGAGCTTCGTTCCGAACACTGTGCCATCGTGCGCGAGCCGATTGACCTTCGTGAAATCAAGAAAAGCCTGGAACATCCCGAAGACGGTGCGGCCCTGCTTTTTGAAGGTGTAGTGCGGAACAACACTCGCGGCCGGCGGACTTTGTATCTTGATTATGAGGCATATGAATCCATGGCCTTAAATGAGATGGAGAAATTAGCTCAAGCAGCGCTTGAACGTTTTACAGTGCGTGACGTCTGCCTGATTCATCGCCTGGGCAGGCTACAGATTGGGGAGACCAGCGTGCTGATAGGGGTGGCATCCGCGCACCGGTCGGCCGCGTTTGAGGCTTGCCGCTGGCTGATTGACACCCTGAAAAAGACGGTCCCCATCTGGAAGAAGGAATACTTTGAAGATGGCGCAGTCTGGGCCGATGGTGAACCTTTTC
>JBGPZS010000435.1:0-3954 GCA_041493865.1 Terriglobia bacterium | reverse complement strand
CTGTGGAAGGATGATGGGCCAGTACGTCCAGCATCTCCTCGCCTTCTTTTTCGCCGTGCTCGCCGATCTTACGGCCCAGAATGTACTTGTTGCCCGGCTCGTGTGCGCGCTCATTGAAGTGGAAGCTGCCGCCCAGTTGCGGCTGCTCAATGCTCCAGCCGGTAAGCACCTTTGCCAGTTCCGTTACATCTTTCTGTGTGTAGCCGCCGTCGACGCCCAGCGTGTGCAGCTCCATGATTTCGCGTGCGTAATTTTCATTCAGGCCGCTGGGACGGTTCTTGGCCTGTTGTGGACGGGGGCGCGCAAAACGCCCACGACGTCCCCTGCCGCGCTGCGGGCCGTATTTCGCGAGATCAGAATCGGGGCCCACGCTCTGCCAGTTGTCAAGATAGAAGAGCATGGCGGGGCTTTTGGCGGTGGCGGCAAGAATGTCTTTGAATTTTCCCAGCGCGTGCGGACGGATCACGTCACGCTCGTAAGCGTTGATCATGTAGCGGTCCGGGCCCTTGCCGATGAAAACATTGAAGTGGTTGAACCAGAAATCAGTCATCACTTCGTCAAGCTGGCGATCGCCATAGATGGCGCGCAACAGCTTCGCTTCGGCCAACTCGCCGAGAACGGCCTGCGGTTGCACGATCGCCTCCACGGTCTCGCGCTGCTCCGGCTTCATGCCGTCAACCAACTGCATGGCCCGGGGTCCTTTGTACGTGCGCGCCAGATCAAGGCGCTCTTCCGCCGACATTTTCAGGATAGCTTTGTAACGCGCGTCGGGCGGCATCTGCAGCAACAGGTCGCCGGTGATATCGGCATACATGGCGTCTTCACGACGTTTTTGTTGGCGGCGCTGCTCTGGCGTCATTGCCGGATCGCTGGGGTCAAGGCGCATTTCTGCCGGCGCGCCTTTTGTGTCTGCGGCAGACTTGGTATCTGCTGCGGGTTGGTCCAGGTTGTTGATTCCGGCATTGGCTCCGGCGCCTTTGTCTTCTTTGTTCTGTTGGCGCTGCTGGTAGGCGGCCATGCGCGATTCATAAATCGCCCTCTTGCCCGGATCGGAGGGCATGGACATGCGTCCATTCTCGATGGCCTTCAGCACCTGCGGCGGCGGAAAGTTCTCGACCATCTCTTTCGTGCTCATCTTAAGCGTACGAAAAGGGGCAAGCCGCGCTTCGATAGCGCTGTCATTGATCTTTTCCGGATGGAGCTGTTCGTCAAACCACTGGTCAAGGCCCATTGAACGGACGCGCTCCACGTCACCCGGACGGACGCCAAAGGTAAAGCGATTCAGTGCGTGGACGATGCGCTTATCATCGTCCATTTGCGCCGCAGGCTGGCCAGCGCTTGCGTCCGTGGTCTTTGATTTGGATTTTTTGTCTCCCGCGACCAGCACGGCGGTGGAGACCAGCAAGATGAGGCCCAGCAAAATCAGTGGCTTACGCGCAACGGGCATAGACGCTCCAGGAACTCTTCTCTATTCGAGCATATTAACCCCAAGTTAGGGAAAAGTTGTGGAGAAAGCGAGATTACGCCAGGGTCACGCGGCCCCGCGTCAGGCGGCGGTTCAGTTCGGAAACCATATGATCGATGTCCGTGGGCGATATGTTGCAGCTCACGCTGGGGTCAAGAAACATCTTGCGCGACTTGTCCTGCGAAGACGACCATGGGCGCGGAGGCGAGACGTGGCTTACGGCGTCACGCCGCAACTGCACCAGCAGCGAATGGACAACATCGCCATCCAGCTTGGCCGGCGCCAGCCAGCTCAATTGCGCGGCGGCCTCGCCCAGCGAAAGCTTTTTCCGGTAAGCACGTTCGCTGAGCATGGCATCAAAGGTGTCCGCCACAGCCACGATCTTGACCGGCATAGAGACCTCATCATTGTGGAGATGGTCAGGATAGCCGGAGCCGTCAGCGCGCTCGTGGTGGGAGCGCACCACCTCAGGAATCTTCGGCCACGGGAACTGCACGGTGGAGACGATGCGATGTCCCAGCACGGTATGCTCGGCCATCTCCTGAAACTCCCCGGGCTCCAGCGGGCCGGGCTTGGTAAAGAGGTGTTTGTCGATGGCGACCATGCCGATATTGTGCAGGTAGCCGGCGGCACGCATTTCACTGACCTCAGAGGCGGCCATCCCCAGTGATTCTGCTATGCCCGCGGCATATCGTCCCACCCGCAGCGAGTGGCCCTGCATCAGTATGGACTTCACATCAATGGTCGCGGCGAAGGCGGCGAGCGCGTCGTCCCAGAAGGAGTGGACCGAGGCGATCAGCTTCAGATTGTCCGCGGTGCGCTCTTCCAGCGACATCATCAACTGGTGGTTATCAATGGCCAGCGCGATGAACGGCGCCAGGTCGCCCACCTGCTTCAGTATCTCCGGCGTATATTCCGCGCCTGCCTCTCTTTCCCCCAGCAACAGGGCGCCAATCAGCTTGCCGCGTACGCGGAGCGGCGCCACACAGCGGAACCACACGCTGGAGATGTTTCCCGTGGAGCTTAAGAAGGTGTCACAGCGGTCGCGCGAAATTCTCTGTGGCCCCGGAGTATTGGTTAGAGCATGCACATGCTTGGGCAGAAGCGGGAAGACCGCGGTCTGCGGAAAGACGACGAAGCCTTGGGCAGCGATTGAGGCCAGCATGGCCGGTTTTTCCTGGAAGCGAAAGAGAGCGCCGGAGCCGGCGCGAATGGCCGCCATCACCACTTCCAAAGCGCCGTTGGCGGTTTGGGAAAGGTCTCGCTCACCCGTAAGCACGGGACCCAGTTCGGCCAGGACCTGGGAAGCGAGCAGCGGAGGCCTGCTTGTGAAGAAAGAGTCAGCCAATTTTTCGAGCGGCGCGAACTCCAGAGCACCTTAGCGTAACAGCTTAGCCAAGGATCAGAAAGGTCTAAGTATCGGGGTGGTTAACAGGAAAGAGTTTGCAAGGTTTTTGTGGAGGAAAAGCAGACCCACGAGGTGAGTCCGTATTCGGCCTCTTCGCACGGCATTGATCCGCAGAAGATTAGAGTCAATCCTGCGCACGCCGCGGGGAGTTACGAAAATTCACCGGCAGCCAAATCCAGAGTATACTTCCGCTTCGTTTCGACATTCGGAGGTCGGAGAGACGACATGGCGGTGGCGCAAACAACGCTCACGGCGGAGGACTATGGACCGTCCGTCTGCCCAAATTGCGGTACGGAATTTCTGGGCGATTATTGCCATCTCTGCGGTGAGCAAAAGCATCATGCAGAAGAACTCGCACTTAAGCACTTCTTTCTGCACGCCACGCACGATCTTACCCACCTGGATGCCAAGGTATTTGCCACGCTGCGTTATTTATTCACGCGGCCAGGGTTTCTGACGCAGGAATTTATCGCCGGCCGGAGATCGCGCTACATGCGGCCGTTCAGCCTGTTTCTGGTCGCCTGCGCCATTTTCTTCCTGGCGGACTCGATCAAGCCAATCTCAGGCTATGACGTGCACCAGCTCACCGCGCAGGACAAGAGCGGAAAAATAGATGCCGCATGGGAGCAACTGGCAAAGGCAAAACATGTGTCCAAAGAAATCGTTGTCGAACGCGTTCAGGACACCATGCACCGTGCCAGCACGGCGGCACAGATCTCCAACGCACTGGCCATGGCCGTGGTGCTGGCGCTGTTTTTCCGCAAGCGCTACTTCGTAGAGCACCTGGTGTTCTCCCTGCATTTCCTGGCTTTTACCTTCTTCGGCGCATTGCTGCTGTCGCCGCTTCAGCCGCCACGCCTGTCCGCACTCAGGTCTTTCATCGTGGTCACGTTGGTTTTTGTGGCATACCTGTTTGTCAGCATGCGCCGAGTCTACGGCCAGGGGGCTGTAGCGACCTTCTTTAAGGCGGTGGTCGCCTATGCCGTCACGCAGATATTAATCTGGACGACGTTCATCGCAGTCCTGGTGATCGCTGTTGTCCGCGCGGCGACGGCAAAGTGAGGACCTAGTTGCCCCGGCT
>JBGPZS010000040.1:0-14026 GCA_041493865.1 Terriglobia bacterium | reverse complement strand
TTTTCCGGCTACCCTGAATCTAATGTAACGGTACGGCGGAACATGAACTAACGTGTACATTAGGCCATGTCCTGTAGTACACTATTGCCTGAGTCGGCAAGTTAACGCTTCCAGGAGGACCCGAAGTTTGGGGGTGGTGATTTATGGCGAGTCTGCTCGACGTGCTGTTTGGATGTAACCACAAGAATTTCAGCTTTCCGATTACTAAAAGGCCCGGTCAGCGGCTTTCGCCCGCTGCGCAGCTTACCGGCACCTACGTGGCATGCCTCGATTGCGGTAAGGAGTTCCCGTACGATTGGCACGAAATGAAGATCGTTAACGCCAACCATAACAAATCAAATGCGTTAGCGGCAAAGGCGGCTGAATCTTTTGCCGGCAAATAAAGTACCTGGCACCTTTCAGCTAGGTCTTTTCAAACAATAAAGAGCGGAAGCTTTTGACGCTTCCGCTAGCGTTCTCCCCACTGGAGCTGCTTGAGCGATGAGTTCGACTTAGATCCCCAGTCCCGGCCAGCCTTTCCCTTGGGGCCAAATAGCTCCCCCCCGCCCTATCCCCCGGAATTAGTTATTTCCTCTTAGCACTTTTTGTGGCATGATTCGTTCACCTGGAGAAACTCCATGAAGATTCCCCCCAGCGGACAAAAGTCCCCCGTTTATGGCGTATTCCGACGCAGCCTAAGCCGCGAGCATACCCGGCTTATGGAATCCACGTGCAAGAACTGCCGCTCCTTTGTGGCGGCCAGCGTGCGCCCTGAACTGCTGGATTTCATTGAGAAACTTCATCTCTGCATCTTTCAGCGCCGGTTTCCAGGGAAACCGGTTACGTCAGCCTGACGATATTCAGGATTCGAGCAACAAACAAAACAGGCGGCCTCGGCCGCCTGTTCGCTTTTTAGCGTAAATGTGCCCTATTACTGGTCGCGCCGCTTCAAGGTCGGACGATCATCATCCTTCTTGTCCCCATCTTTGGAGGTGGAGGATGCCTGGCCGCGCCGCAAACTGGGTTTGTTGGGATTGTTGGCATCGTCGACCTTGTGCCGGTTTTCAATGGCGGCAAGCCGCGCTTTCATGTCATTGAACTCGGAGGTGGTCTCGATGTACTGGTCCTTTGCCGGCAGAATGGTCGCGATTTCCTCCTGCGACTTTGAAATGCGGTCCGGCGTCTGTGGGTGGTCAGCGAAAACCTTCGCCATCGATCCCGGCTTCTTCTTTTCCTGGGCCTGGATTTTTTCGAAGAAGTTCACAAACTCATTCGGGTCATAACCCGCTTTGTACATGTACTGAATGCCCAGATAGTCGGCTTCGGCCTCAAAGCTGCGGTTGAATTTGAGGAAGGTCATAGGTATGCCGATGCCTGCTGCCTCTCTTGCGGCAAGACCAATGCCTCCGCCGACAAAAATCAGCGGAAGGCTTGCGTAATTGATGAACTGGTAGCGGGTCAATTGGCGTGTGGTGTGACGGGCGGCCACGTGGGCGATCTCATGCGCCATCACTCCGGCCAGCTCCGCCTCATTATCAGCGGCTAAAATCAACCCTGAATTCACATAGAAGAACCCGCCAGGAAGGGCCATGGCATTGATCACGTCAGAGTCCACCACCTTGATGGTGAACGGCACCTTGGCGTCTGAATTGCGCACAAGGTTTTGGCCCACGCGGTTCACGTATTCGTTGATCGTGGGATCGGTCACCAGTTTCAAGCTCGATTCAATCTGCGTGGCATACTCCTTGCCCATGCGTATTTCGCTCTCAATGGAGTACCAGTCCCAACCGGCGACTTTGCGGTTGCCGATAGCGTCCACATCGTCCTTGCCGCCGCTGTGCTTCTTGGCTTCTTTATTCTTCTTGTCTTTGTCCTTCTTGTTGTCCTTTTTGTACTGGTCCTGGTCAGCAGCAGGCTGGTTCTGGTCGGCTGCCGGCTGCGCTTGACTCGGACTCTGATCAGCCGGGGCCGCCTGGTTCTGATCGGCAGGTTGCGTCTGGCTGCTGGGAGTCTGTGTCTTTTGTTTATCGTCCTGGGCAAATGCTGCAGCGGGTAGACATATGCCCGCGACCAGGATTGATGAAAGCAATAACGAACGGAATTTCATAAGCACACTCCTGCTCGAACGGACCTTTTTCTGGAGGACACACTCATTATACCGCCAGACCAAAAACGCACCTTAATTAGATTTCTCCCGTAGAGGATGCGATGCTGAATTCGCCCTATTTGGTTATCTGGAGAGACTCACAAAAGCGGGTAAAGTTTGGTAAAGCCCAGGCTTTTAGGGGTCTCTCCGGTAATGTGACGGGCATCTTCAGGATTTCCACCCGTTTTGCCCGCCACTCACCGGCTGAATCCTGGCTGGCCGTAATCCTGACTTCCTGCCCCGGGCTGAGGCATTCAGCGGTGCATTTGCGCTGCTGGCTGACGGGTACATCCTCACCAAAGACAATCAGCGCATGGGCTACCTCCACACGCCGCAGCATGTGGTTTTTCCCCTGGACGAAGATCCAGCCAGGTACAGCCCGTTCGTTTGCGGGCGGATCGACGACCCTGCCGCGGAACGTCCCATCAGCTGCGAAGGCAGCCGGGCTCCCAAACAGCAGCCCTAAAGCCAGACACAGCACCCATCGCACCTTCATAATTAGTTCTGATGCCAGGCTGGCGGGCTGCGTTCTCTGCTCTGAGAAACAGCTAGCGTTGTAGGATGAGCAATTCATGAAAGGAAATGATTATGCACCACGGGATCCTCGGAGTGGGTGGCGTTGGCGGGCTGATTGGAGCTGTGCTAGCCAAAGCAGGTGAGAAGATGACGCTCATCGTGCGACCAGAAGCGCTGGCGCAGCACCCGAGCGAGTTGTCGCTGGACAGTAAATTCGGCAAGTTCGCTGTTCCGGTATCTCTCGCTGTGCAAACCGGCCCGGCGCTTGACGTTCTCTGGATTACCGTCAAGGCCACGCAATTACCATCTGCCTTAGACTCGATTCCCGCAGCAAGTCAGATACGTGCGGTCGTCCCGCTGCTCAACGGGATAGATCATATCCAGCTGCTGCGCGAGCGCTTCGGCCATGATCGGGTCATTCCCGCAACGATTGGCGTGGAAAGCGAACGTACCGCCCCCGGCGTCATCGTCCATCGCTCGCCCGGGGTGCGTCTGAATGTCGCAACAGCCGGGCTTCCACTGCTGCAACAGGCCTTCGAACACTTCCGCAGCTTTGGTTTCGAATGTAACTTCATCGATAACGAAACTACGTTGCTGTGGAGCAAACTGGCATTTCTGGCGCCGATCGCGCTATCCACCACCGCAGCGGCAGCGTCCATTGGTGATGTCCTCAGCCACCCGGCACGCAAGGCGCGCTTTGAAGCCTGCGTGCAGGAGGCTTGTGCTGTGGGCAATGCAAGCGGAGCCGTGTTGGACGCGAATTCTTTGCTGGGAACTGTCAGCAAGCTGCCGCCACAGATGCGCAGCTCCATGCAGAAGGATGTGGCTGCGCGACGGCCGCCGGAACTTGACGCCATTGCCGGCCCCATACTTCGAGGCGCGGAAAAACTCGGGTTGCAGGCGCCTGCAACCCATGCGTTAGTACGGGAAATCAGAGAGCGGCTGGATGAATCTCAGTCGTAATACTCAAGCCCAAGATGGGTGATGAGTGACTCGCCCCGCAGATGGCGCAACGTGTTCTTCAGCTTCATCGACTGGATGAACAGATCGTGCTCAGGATAGAGTCCCGGCACCGTCATGGGCGACTTCAAATAGAAGCTCAGCCACTCCTGCACGCCCAGGCCGCGCAACGCCTCACTGCGCTTGGCCAGATCCAGAAAGAGCACCAGGTCCAGCACGATGGGCGCGGCAAGAATTGAGTCGCGGCAGAGAAAATCCACCTTGATCTGCATGGGATAGCCGAGCCATCCGAAGATATCAATGTTGTCCCAGCCCTCTTTGTTGTCCCCGCGTGGCGGATAGTAGTTGATGCGCACCTTGTGGTGAATGTTCCCGTAGAGTTCGGGATACAGCTCAGGTTGCAGGATCCGGTCGAGCACGGAAAGTTTGGATTCTTCCTTGGTCTTGAATGAGCCTGGATCTTCCAGCACTTCCCCGTCGCGATTGCCCAGGATGTTTGTTGAAAACCAACCATTCATGCCGAGCATGCGCGCCTTGAAGCCGGGCGCCAAAATGGTCTTCATGAGCGTCTGGCCGGTTTTGAAATCTTTTCCGGCAATAGGCGCGTTGTTGGCCTTGGAGAGTTCCATCATGACCGGAATATCCACGGTAAGATTGGGCGCGCCATTGGCGAAAGGCACACCCTCCATCAACGCCGCGTAGGCATAAATCATTGACGGAGCGATGTTGGGGTCGTTCTCTTTCAGGCCACGCTCAAAGGCGTCCAGTGACTCGTGCACCGCGCTCTGCGTGATGAAGGTTTCCGTGGACGCGCACCAGATCATCACCAGGCGATCAGCGCGGGATTTCTTCTTGAAATCGCGGATATCCGCGCGCAGCTTCTCCGCCAGATCGCGCTTGTTCTTTCCTTTCTTCACGTGTTTGCCGTCCAGCATTTTCACGTAATTGCGGTCAAACACCGCCTTGCGCGGCTTAATGGAGCGCATAAAGGGCTTGATCTTGTTGAGCAACTCTTTCTCAAGCACGCCGGCGTTCATGGCGGCTGCGTAAGCGTCCTCTGCAAAAATGTCCCAGGCCGTGAAAACCAGGTCTTTGAGCTCTGCCAAAGGAACAAATTTCTTGATCTTGGGCGAGCGATTATCCGTACGCTTCCCCAGTCGCACGGTGCCCATCTGCGTGAGCGATCCAATGGGCTTGGCGATCCCTTTGCGAATGGCCTCGACTCCGGCAATAAACGTGGTTGCCACAGCCCCCATGCCAACAATCATTACGCCCAGCTTGCCGCGGGCAGGTGCTATCTTGGTTGCAGTCGTCGTCTTTTCAGCAGAAGAAGCCATTTACTTTACGGAACCGTCCTTGAGATGAGTGGAAACTTGTTATCTTCTCGTATTGAGCGCAGTTTGTAAACCCATCGCCACTTGATGGCGATGTTCCGGAATAAAGCGATCACGCGGAGGCGCGCACGCGGCCCTTCCAGCGCGACCACACAAACCATGTGATGCCTGCCAGGAGCAGCAGGATAATTACCGCGTCCAGCCGGTGGAACCACTGTTTCAGGCGGGGGTCTTTGTCCCAGTGCTCGCCCAACTTCATGCCGATCCAGGCAAGCGCAAAGCACCACGGCCAGGATCCGGCAAACGTATAAATGTGGAAGCGCAGCCGCGGCATCCGCGCAATACCGGCGGGAAGCGCAATGAAAGTCCGGACCACCGGCAGCAGCCGTCCGACGAACACAGCCGCAGCGCCAAAACGCTGGAAGAAGCGCTCCGCCATCTCCAGTTCATGACGGCCGAGAAAAATGTACTCGCCATATCGCTCAACCAGAGGCCGCCCACCGTAAAAGCCGATCTCGTAGGCGATCACCGAACCCAGGTTGCAGCCAAGCGCGCCCGCGGTTGCCACCCAAAACAGGCTGAAACGTCCGGTATAAACCAGGTACCCGGCAAAGGGCATGATGATCTCTGACGGCAGTGGTATGCACGCCGACTCAATCGCCATCAGCAGCAACACGCCGAGATAGCCGGCCTTCGAGATGACCGCGATAATGAACCCGGCCAGGGTAGAGATGATTTTTTCAATCATTCGGTGGGGTCTTTAAAAATCCTGGGAATCCTGGGTGAAGGTGTAGCCCGGCAGCGTCATGCCGCTCTCCGCCTTGGTGATCTTAACGCGAATGGTTTCAGCCTCCGGGGCGCTTACTTTGGCCGGCCGCAGCATGGCATATTGGGTGAACAGCTCGCCGTATACCTTGGTGACCAGGAAGTTGTCCCCGTTTTCATCGCTGCGCCAGACCTGGCCCGCTTGAACCGTTTTAACCATGAATGAAGACTACTGAGTGACGCGTCCGCGCGTCAATCCGGCAATTTGCCGCTGAACAATCCTTCTAACCCCGCGGCCGGGCAGCGCACGCCCACGTAAAACGTCCCGAAAAGAGCGTACACGGCACTGACTTCGTCAAAGCGCATCTCGTAGATCAGTTTCTTGAAGATGAGCGGATCGTCGGCGAACAGGTCCACGCCCCACTCCCAGTCATCAAAACCGATGGAGCCGGTGATGATCTGCCTGACCGTGCCCGCGTAACGGCGGCCCACCAGTCCATGCTCTTCCATCTGCCGCTGGCGCTCTTCAATCGGCAGGCTGTACCAGTTCTTGTCTTCGCCGCGGCGGCGGTCCATGGGATAGAAGCAGACGTAGCGTGCGGGCGGAATCTGCGGAAACAGCCGCGGACGCATGGCCTCAGTCTGCCGCCTGATCGTCTCTTCGATCATGGCATTCCACTCGGGCGAATGCGGCTCAATTCCCTTCTCCCGCAAGTCGCGATACAACTTCACCGAAGACTCATACAAACCGAGCTCCACCATGGAGAGGTAGGAAGTGGTTTGCTCCAGGTAATCGCTCAGGCGCAGGCGTGAGATCGCGAGTTCCGCGGCCTTGAGCTGGTCAAACGAGTTGCGGAAGTGCACCAGCAGCAAATCACCTTTGTGGCCGAGTAGAGAAAACAGCGCGCTCTGGCCGGTGACATCATTCTCCATCTTCAGCAACGCGGCCGATGCCTCGGCGGCAATCTCGTGCTGCTGCGCCTCAGTCAGCTTGCGCCATTCCGCCCAGCGAAAGCGAAACATCTGGTGCAGAACGCTGGAGCCTTCAATGGTGAGCGGTACCGCGTGCAATTCACTACTGGTGATTTTCATCTCAGCCTTGGTGGTTGCCATTTCTTTCCCTCTGCCTATTGTGATTGTAAGCCCGCTGCTTTAGATTTTGTGTCTATGCCCGTTGCAAAGACCGTCGTTAAAACCAAGGCCCGGTTGAAGCCGGCCGCCAAAGCCGCCGGGGCTGCGAAGGCCAAATCCCTTAAATCCCAGTCCGTAAAAACAGGGCCGCAAAAGAGCGCTTATGACCCGGTGGCCCCGCAACGCGTCAAAGACATTCTAAATCGCCTGGACCAGCGGTACCCCAGCGTTAAATGCGCCCTGCATCACAACAGCGCCTGGGAGCTGCTGGCGGCCACCATCCTTTCCGCCCAATGCACTGACGTGCGGGTGAATATGGTCACGCCGGGGCTGTTCCAGAAATACCCGAGACCGCAGGACTTTGCCGCGCTCAAACCGGAGCAACTGGAGCCGGAGATCCGTTCCACCGGCTTCTTCCGCAATAAATCCAAGTCGCTGGTGGGCGCTGCCAAAGGGGTTATGGAGCGCTTCGGCGGCCAGGTCCCAGACGACATGGAAAGCCTTCTATCCCTGCCCGGTGTGGCGCGGAAGACCGCCAACGTCGTTTTAGGCTCCTGGTTCGGGAAAGCGGTGGGCGTCGTCGTCGATACGCACGTGCACCGCATCTCGCGACGGCTGGAGCTAACCAGGGCCGATGACCCCAAAAACATCGAGCAGGACCTGATGAAGGTCATCCCACAGGAAAAGTGGATTGATTTTTCCCATCAGATCATCCATCACGGACGCGCGTTGTGCATCGCGCGGCGGCCCAAATGCGCGGAATGTCCTCTGGAAAACATATGCCACGCCGGGGACAAGACGTGGTCAACGGTGGAAATACACAAGGCGGCAAAGGTTTAGTCGGATAATGGAGGATGTTATTCAACGCGGAGACGCTGAGGAGTGGAGATGAACAGAGCCGCACTGGCCGTTTTTGTATTGGCTTCTCTTCCTTTAGTTTGTCAGACCTCTGCTCCGTCCACCGCCACCGTCATCACCGACCCCGCGCAGATCACGGCGAAGCAAAAATTCGATATCCAGCCCTTCACCGTAGAAAAGCTCTACATGACACGTACCATCGGCGACAGCACTTGGTCGCCTGACGACAAGCAGGTGGCGTTCGTCACCAATATCAGCGGGCGCAACAATATCTGGCTCGTTTCATCGCAAAGCGGCTGGCCCATGCAGCTTACGGTAAGCAATCAGCGGCAGGCCAACATCGCATGGTCGCCCCAAGGCCGCTGGATCGCTTACAACTCTGATTACGACGGCAATGAGCAGTGGGATTTATTTCTAGTCTCTGCCAACAACGGCCAGGTGGTGAACCTGACCAACAGCCCTGAGGTTTCCGAAGAAGGCGCCGCGTGGTCGCCCGATGGCGAAAAGCTGGCCTACAGCGTGAAGCCGAAGCAATCGCCCAACTACGAGATCGACATCATCGAAATCGAGTCGAAAAAAATCACGCATCTCACCAGCAACACGCCGGCGCAGCTCAGCAACTTCAATCCCATCTGGTCGCGGGATGGCAAGTGGATCGTCTTTACCCAGCAGAATGCCGCCGGCAAAGACGCGAATATCATCGCTAATTCTGCAGGCGGCCGCGCCACCAATCTCACACCGCATGAAGGCGAGCGCAACTTCACCGCCACTGATATTTCACCTGACGGCAAGACCGTGCTGATCACATCGAACGCCGGCAACGGCTATGAGAACGCCGGGCTGCTCGATGTCGCAACGAAAAAGATCACGTGGCTCACCTCCGACAAATCGGAGACCAGCTCAGGCAAATTTTCTCCTGACGGCAAACGCCTTACCTGGACCGCCAACGTTGACGGCAACCAGGACATTTATGTTTACGACGTGGCGTCGCGGCAGGCCCATGCGCTGCCCGTCGCCAAGGGCATTAACTCGTTGGCCGGCGCGGAGACAGCTTTCAGCCGCGACGGAACGCGCCTGCTCTACACCCACAACGGCCCCAACTCTCCCAATGACATCTGGGACTATGACCTGGCCACGCAGAAGTCCCGGCAAATCACGCGCTCGCTGGTGGGCGGCGTCCGCGGTGAAGATATGGTCGAGCCTTTTCTGGTCCATTATCCCAGCAAGGACGGCAAGTGGCAGATCTCCGCCTTCGTTTACGTGCCCTACAATGCGGAGAAGAACAGCAAAAATGCGGTGGTCGTGTACATTCACGGCGGGCCGACCGCGCAGACCATCAATTCCTTCAATCGAAATATTCAGTACCTGGTGAACCAGGGATTTTTCGTCATTGCGCCGAATTATCGCGGCTCAACCGGCTATGGAAAGGAATTTGAAGACGCCAACCGCTTTGACATGGGCGGAGGCGACCTTGAAGACGTGATCTCCGCCGCCGAGTGGATCAAGAAGACCGGCTTCATCGACGCGAAGAAAGTTGCCGTGATGGGCGGCAGCTACGGTGGCTATCTCACCATGATGGCCGTGACCAAGGCGCCCGATCTCTGGGCTGCCGGCGTGCCCATCGTCCCGTTCGTCAACTGGTTTACCGAGATTGAGAATGAAGACCCGCTTCTGCGCGAATATGACATGGCAACCATGGGCGATCCCGTGAAGGACAAAGAACGGCTGAAAGACCGTTCTCCCATCAACTTTGTCGATCAGATCAAAGCGCCATTGCTTCTTCTGGCCGGCGGGAACGATCCACGCTGTCCGAAGACCGAAGCCGAGCAGGTGGTACAGGCGGTGAAGAAGCGCGGCGGCGTGGCAGAGCTAAAAATTTACGAGAACGAAGGCCACGGCTTCGCCAAAGTTGAAAACCAGATTGACGCTTTCACGCGCGTAGCAGAGTTCCTGAAGAAATACGCGGAGCCGGCCAAGTGCGGATGCAACCTTGAATAATGATTAGCACTATTCGCTCGGATGCGTCGTCAACACGTGCTTTGCGATCGCCAACGCCAGCCCTTCCATGGTGTACTCCAGGGCCTCGATATTGGGTTTGAAGCCTGCCTGGTGCAACGTGGCGCTGGTGACCGGGCCAATCGAGGCCAGCCATATCTCCCGCAACGCGTGGTAATGGTCTTTTTCCAGAAGAGCGAAAAAATTTGTTGCCGTGGAAGAGCTGGTAAAGGTCACGATGTCCGGACGGGATGAGTCATTCACGAAAAGCCGGTTGAGTTTTGCTTTGGCGCCCGCGGGAACATGCGTCTCATAGGCCTCAGCCACGTCGAGTTTGGCGCCGGACTTTCTTAGCTCGGTCGGAAGCACGTCGCGCGCCACCTTGGCGCGGACCAGCAGGATTCGCTTCCTTTCCGTCTTGCCTTTCAGTGCCTCCACTACGGATTCGGCAATGTATTTCTCGGGCGTCACGGACACCTTCAAACCCTGCTTTTCAATCTCGCGCTGCGTGGCCGGGCCGATGGCCGCCACTTGAAGATGTCTTAACTTTGCTGGCACGATGCGCAGCCTCTTGAGCCGCGCGAACAGCGCTTCAACGCCGTTCACGCTGGTAAGGATGAGCCAGTCATAATTGCCGATGTTACGCAGCGCGGAATCAAGCGCCTTGTAGCTGCGCGGCGGCTTGATCTCGATCGTGGGGACCTCAATGACTTCGGCGCCCATCTCGCGGAGCGGCCCGGCAAGACCGCCCGACTGCTTGCTGGCGCGCGTGGTCAGGATGCGCCAACCGCTCAGCGGTTCTTCTTTTGCTGCGGAACGTTTCACGTTCGTATCGCCCCTCCCGGGGGCTTTACTTCATTGTGCAGCCTACCCCAGGCTTCCGTCCGGGGCTACCATTTTTCCGCGCCTGCGGCGCTTGACCTCAGTTGCAGAACAACTTTCGAACCCACCATTGGCTCGTGTGAACAAATCGTGTGTCTCAACGCTACGCGAAATTTCCGGCTCATGGCTGTCTCGGAACCACTACTTCCTGCGCGTAGACGTCCGTAAGAATCTTGTCTCCCCCGCGCCACAAAAGCGTTTGCGCTACTTCCCGGCCCAGTTTCTCCCCGTCAACTCCGTCTGCCTGCTCGCGCAGAATCAAGCTGCCATCGGGACGGCCCACCATGGCACGCAGATACAACCGGCCAGCGCGCCTCTCAGCATACGCCCCGATCGGTACCTGGCAGCCGCCGCCGAGCGATCCCAGCAGCGCCCGCTCGCACTCGATGGCGGCCCGCGTGTCGGCGTCATTCAGAAAGGCGAGCAACGCGTGCGTATGCGTGTCAGCACGGCGAATCTCGATTGCCAGCGCGCCCTGTCCCACGGCGGGACACATCACATCCGCTGAAATCCGCGAGCGCACGTGCTTCTCCAGCCCCAGGCGTTGAACCCCGGCGGCGGCCAGGATAATGGCGTCATATTCGCCGGACTCAAGCTTCCTGAGCCGCGTATCCACGTTGCCGCGCAAGGGAAAAATCTCCAGGTCAGGACGCATGGCCTTCAACTGGCACTGCCGCCGCAAACTGCTGGTGCCAACTTTTGCCCCCCGCGGCAAATCTTCCGTCGCCAAATACTTCACTGAGATAAACGCATCGCGCGGATCTTCGCGCTTCATGATCGCCGCCAGCTCAAACTCGTGCGCAAGGTCCGTGGGCACGTCCTTCAGGCTGTGCACCGCCAGATCAACGCGCCTTTCCACCAGTGCTTCTTCAATCTCCTTGGTGAACATGCCCTTGGTGCCGACCTTGGCCAGCGCCACCTCGGTGATCTTGTCGCCTGTGGTCTTGATGACTTCGATCTCCACCGTGTGGCCGTGCTCGCGCAGCAATGCGGCCACGTGATTGGCCTGCCACAATGCGAGTTGCGAACCGCGCGAGCCGATGCGAAGTCTGGTCATTACTCTTTACTCTACTCTTTCGGCTTTCCGCTGCTCAGATTGAATATCCTGCGGATCATCTCATGGATGGTAGCAGCCTCGGGGTGGTCCGTCGAAGATTTGAGGGTCGTAATCGGCGTGTGCAGCAGCTTGTTGATGATGCCGCGGGTCATGGCTTCAATGGCCGCCTCCTGCTCCGGCGTAATCGTTCCCAGCTTGCCGCGGATGCGCTCGATCTCCGCCTGGCGAATGGTTTCGCAGTATTCCTGGAGCGAAAGGATGGTCGGCACCACGGCCAGCGTCTTCATCCGCGAAGCGAAGCGGTCCACCTCTAGCTCAACGATCTTCTCCGCGCGCTCGGCTTCTTTCCTGCGCTCGGCGGCGTTGTCAGTGGCGACTGATTGCAGATCATCCACGTCATAGACAAACATTCCGTCCAGCTTGTTCACGTCGGGATGAACGTTGCGGGGCACGGCAATGTCGATAAAAAACATGGGACGGCTGCGGCGGCCTTTGCGCAGGCGCTCGCCATGCTCGCGGAGGAAGAGCGGTTCGGTGGCGCCGGTGGAGGTCAGGACGATATCGGCGTGATCAGCGGTATCATGCAGCAGATCAAATGGGACGGCCCTGCCGCCAAAGCTCTCCGCCAGCTCTACCGCGCGCTCATGCGTGCGGTTGCTGACGATGATGTTCCTGGCGCCGTGCGCGATCAGATGCCGGGCGGCCAGCTCCGCCATTTTGCCCGCGCCGACGAGATACACGGTCTTGTCTTCCAGCGAACCAAAAATTTTCTCCGCCAACTGCACGGCCACTGAGGCGATGGAAACGCTGGAACTGCCAATCGCGGTCTCAGAGCGCACGCGTTTGGCCACGGCGAAAGCGCGAGAGAGCAGTGCATCCAGCGCGGAATGGACCGCGCCCAGGCCGCGGGCCACGGCGTAAGCCTCTTTCACCTGGCCCAGGATCTGCGATTCGCCCACCACCATGGAGTCCAGGCTTGAAGCCACGCGAAAAACGTGCCGCACCGCCTCACGCTGTTCAAACTCGTAAATGTGCGAATTAAGCGTGGCCGTGTTCACGCCGAAGTAGGCGCCCAGAAAGCCGCGCAGGTCCGCGCCTTGTTTCGTGCTGGTGAGAACTTCAACGCGGTTGCAGGTAGAGAGCACCATGCCCTCGTCCACACCGGGCTGCTGCACCAGGCTGCGGATGGCGTCAGGAAGCTGCGCTTCGGGGACAGCAAGCCGTTCGCGCACCTCCAGGGGTGCGCTGTTGTGGTTCACGCCGATAACGTGAAAGTTCATGGGGCAATAAACCTGTGCGTCTGGCTGAAATTATTAGCCGCCCAGGCGAGCACGGCCGCGGCAAAAGCAAACGTCGCTAAATATGCCGCACGGCGGCCTCGCCATCCGGCGTTCCACCGGGTGTATAGCAGCACCATGTACACAACCCACATCAGGCCGGAGAGCAGGATCTTGGGATCGGCAAAATACCTGGTCCCAAAACGCGCCTCGGCCAGGATGGAGCCCGCGATCAAGCCCAGCGTCATGAATGGGAAACCCCAGATCAGGCACTTGAAGCCGATCTCATCGATGGTGGCCAGCGACGGCAGACGCGACCAGAAGCTGTGCATCCCCGCCTTGTTCTTAAGGTTGCGCTCCTGGACCAAATAGAGAATGCTGGCAATGAAGCTGAAAAACAGCGCCGAGTATCCGACAAGGATGAGCGCCACGTGAATATAAATCCATTGCAGGCTGACAAAGATCGGCGCCGAAGGCTCCGTAGGCGAAGCATAAGATGAGGCTGAAAACGTCAGCCAGAAGACCAGTGGAAACACAGCCAGGCCCGGCGAAGTAGCGCGGTATCGGGCATAAACGATGAAGAAGAAGACCATCAGGACGAAAGCCAGCAATGACTCCAGCCCGTGCATGGAGGTCGGCGTCCAGGTGCCGCTGAACATTGCGTTTTCTATGATGGAGACAAAATGAAAGACCATGCCCAGTCCCACCGCCGGCAGGGTAATCCGGGTCAGAACTTTCCTGCCGCCCCAGAATGACGCCAGGGCATACAGCAGGCCCACTCCGTAGAGGCTCAGGGCTACGCGTAACCAGAACAACGGAAGCATAAGTTATTGCAAATTATAGCCGCGAGTGCCTACGCGACGTGTGATAAAGCGCACAAGGTACTTTACGGACATGTATGGGCAGTATGGAGAGAATTGTTGCAGGAGCAAGAAGCAGGGTTTCTACCCTACCGTCAGCACGTTGGCTGAACGGAACCCGGGGGGAGGCCAGCAGCGCCCGATGGCGGCATTTCAGGCGCTGCCTGGTGTTCATCGCTTAAGAGGGACTTTGACGCAGCTCCGTGAGCTTGTTCTGCTGGGCCTCTGAGAGCAAATTCTTGATGTGGATCAGCAGCGATATCTGG
>JBGPZS010000230.1:0-6388 GCA_041493865.1 Terriglobia bacterium | reverse complement strand
GTTTATTAAGACCGGTTCTGACACCTGTCAGTTACCCTCCGTTAAAGGCGGACTGGCTTTCGTCGCAAGCCGAAGCCAATCCAAGTGAATGCTCGCCGGGACCCGATTCGCGTCCGGCCAAGGATTAAACGAATCGGGTCTTCGAGTTGCGGTTCCCTCACACCCCAGCAAGCGCAGGCGATTGGGCTGATCTTAATATCTTCATAAAAATGTACTCTCGTTGCTTTTGCATTGGATGTCCTGGACATCACACACGTATGCCCAACATTAAAAACTCTAAAATTGTTGACGGGAGTAAACCGGTGGGCTTATTATTGACTTCGACAAGATCTAAAGCCCTAATCGGGATTTCTTCCCGTAACGCTCGTCGCCAAACGAGCGTTTACTTTTTTAGCAGGTGAAAGAGAGTTAGGTCGGAGCCAATTGGGCTATACCTTTGACTTCGCAAGTCCCCCCGCAAAATCGGCCGTTCGACGACACTAACCTAAGTTTCTTCGTCCCTGCCTGGAAAGTACGACACAATTGTAGCACCAGGACGCAAGTGGCATTTCAACGTAAGTCTGTGGAAAAATGGGAGCTATGAAAGGGACGTTATTATAAACTAGAATTCATGAAGATTGAAAAGCAATAATTCGATGATCTTCTAGGCCGATTGCTAAAAGCGAAGCCGTTGCAGAGAAAAAATAAGGACTCCGAAGAAATGGAGCCCGAAGCCAATCATAGGACGAGATTAGGGTTCTGTTAATTGCCCCAGCAGCAAGTCGCCGAGATACGAAGCTAATTGGCTCACATCGAAATCTCCCTGCACCCATGCTTTATCGGATGCTTTCAGCGCTGCATAATATGGCGTTCGATCTTCCCTTATTCGCTCCGGAACAATTTTCTTTCCTCCGAGCAGTTTCTTCTGACGCAGACATATTAAGTAATAGCAAGCCGCTCGCGCCGTTCTCCCATTTCCTTCGACAAATGGATGGATCCAATTTAGCCGCCATAGGGCGTAAGCTGGAAGGGTCGTGGGATCATCCATGATGGTCCAATTCTCATGAATGACAGAAAAGAAGCGGTCCATTTCATTAGGAACGTCTTTGAAGTGGGGTGGCTTATGATCGCCAACATAAATCGGCTCTTCTCGATATCGTCCGCCAAACTGAGAAATGTTCGATACGGCTGCGTAATTCAACGCCCACAGTGTGTATTTATCGAACGCCTCAATACCCTTCTCCAGCCCGATTTCGATGCAATTGGATAGCAGGTCATACTGACGCAGCAAATTTTGCTCTTGAATCTTTGCAAATAATACTGGATTGTCTTTTTCTCTTACGGACATGATCTTTCGAGGAAAGCGAAAGGGCCTGCGCGGAACGCAAGCCCAGGATGTTAAGTGAGAATGCTAATTTTTTTCGATGCGCGACGCACGCTGTCTTTTGTAATCAGTTTGGCTGATTCGGGGGCATTGCCAAACGCGAAGCTGATGCGCTGTTCGTGGAGTTCCTCCTCGGTGACTGCCTTATCACGGGATGCCTCTAACGCGCGGACCAGTTTTGGGTCGGCAGGCTTAGAGTTGAGAAATTGTTTCCTGTCGGCCATGTTTCTCCCTTTATTCGTTATTTGACGATTGGATGATAACCCAAGTTGGTTCGATTTAGTAATTCTTTTTGCGCGATGTATTTATTTTACAACCTCGGCGCATATTTTATTCATTCGCCGTGAGTTGTTTGTATTGCATCGGGGAAACAGCGGATATTCTTGCAATGGTTTTTATAAAGATTTCCACATTTTTGCGAGGCCCTGAAAGGGCCTCTCTTCTAACCAAAACGACTTTTCCCGAAGTGAAACGCGGGTACGGTATTTTCATGCCCGCCGGGCAACACAGACGAGAGTAGCTGGAATCAAAAACAACCACGCCGTCCCCGGCGTATCCAAGCACCTGCCAAATCGGCGCAGGTAGTCGGGCCCCACAAAGGAGGAACCAGAAATGAAATCCAGCTCACTTCGCATCATGCTCGTAGTGTTTTGTTTCGGCGCGGCCGCAACCACGCAGGCCGCTGACAAACTCCTGTCGCGTGGAGCCGTCCCGGCCCGCGACATCGTCGTACCCGCGGGAACCCTGATGTCGTGCGTGCTCGACGAACCGAAATTCTCTTCAGCCACCGTCAGTGTAGGCGATCCTTTTCTTTGCCACCCGCAGCCCATGCAGCAGTTCGGCCAAATCGTCTTTCCCCGCGGCGCCTACCTTGTAGGACACCTGCAGGCCGGCAAAGATCCCGGCCACTTCGTGGGTAAAGGTTATCTCAAGCTTGCGTTCGATCGCGTTGGACTGCCGGATAGCGATATCCCCTTGACCGCCAAGATGATTGCTGTGGATGGCTACAACGTAGACAGGCAAGGCAAGGTCATTGGGCACGGTCACCCCACACGCGATGTGGTGGAATGGATGCTGCCTCCGCTGTGGCCGTGGAAGGTGCTCACTCTACCGGCGCGCGGACCGCGTCCCACGCTCAAGGGCGAAGTTCGCATCACCCTGCGCGTGATGGATGACCTGATTCTGCCCCAGATCGTACGCGAATCCGCAGCTCCAACTTCAGGCTGGCATCGTTTTGGAGAGCAGCCCAGTTTGTTCCCGTCCCCCAGACCTCAAGCTGTGCCGCAGCCGCGTGCAGTCGCGGACGTGAGGTTTCAGTCGGTAGCCACTGCATCGCCCGTAGCACAGCCTGTGGAAGTGGACAACCAGGCTGTCTCCGTACTTCCCGCAGACTTGGTTCCCGAGCGCCAGCCCGCTCCGGCCATAACGGCCACAGCCACCACTTCCGCGACGACGCCGGAACCCGGAACCGCCGGGCTCTCTCTGCGCAACGCTTGGCCGGCGAATGTAACGCTGTTCGCGCTGGCTGATGGCGCCGTTTTTCCCGCTACTCAGTACTGGCGTGACCAGGACCAGCTCTGGTACGTCTCGGACGGCGACACAGTTACAGTCTCCATGCGCGACATCGATTGGAGCACAACCGCCAAACTCAACATCGCGCGCAAGGTGCGCGTCATATTGCGTAACGCGCCCGCACAAAATTAACCGGGCCGGCCAATAGGTCGCTTACTAAGGGATATTCGAGCCAAGTGCAACGATCTTATATCCCCACCGCCCCGGTCGATCCCGAGGCAGTAAATATTGCCGGAAAAAGGGCACCGTCATGCCCTGGGGCGGTGTCCTGCGTGGGTCCGCTTTTCATGGAACCCAGCGCCTGCGATGCTGCGCTTTTTCTGTAATCATCCAACAATATCCACCGAAATACGTACAAAACTTAGAAACCTTTTTCTCCAGCGACCGTATATATCTTCCAGACATATAAGTGTGCCTCTTTTCGCCCAGGATGAGTGAAGATGAGTGAAATCAAGCGCACGTTTCAACCCCAAGGTTAAACGAAGGAAGAACTCGAATGCAGGTTCTGGAGAACGTTCGTTACGCATTGCGGCAGTTCAGGAAAGCCCCTGGATTTACAGCAACCGCCGTCTTAACACTGGCGCTTGGCATTGGCGCGACAACTTCAATCTTTACGCTGGTGCATGCGGTGCTGCTGAAGTCGCTGCCGGTGGCCAGGCCGGAGCAGCTTGTGCGCGTGGGCAATGAGGAAAACTGCTGCATCAACGGCGGGATGCAGGACAACTGGACCCTCTTCTCCTTTGAGCAGTACCGGCAGTTTAAAGAGCAAACGCCGGGCTTTGAGGAACTGGCGGCGATGCAGGCCGGGAACAGCCTGATGGGAGTCCGCTGGAGCAGAAGCAACAAGGCGTCTGAATCCTATCGGGGCGAGTTTGTTTCGGGCAATTATTTTTCAACGTTTGGAATTCCCGCCTATGCCGGCCGGATGCTCTCCCCACAGGACGACAGCAAGGGAGCGCCGGCGGTAGCGGTGATGAGCTTCCGCACCTGGCAGGAAAAGTTCGGAGGCGACCGGTCGGTTGTGGGGACTGGGTTTGTCATGAACTCGCAACCGGTAACGGTGGTGGGCATCGCGCCGCCTGGCTTCTTTGGCGACCGGGTGCAGAGCAATCCGCCTTCGTTCTGGCTTCCGTTGAACACCGAGCCTGTGATCGAACCGGCCACTGCTGTCCTGAATGAGGCCTCATTGGATTGGCTCGACCTGATCGGACGCGTCAAGCCGGACGCGGACAAAAAAGCAATGGAAGCGCAGATGCAGGTGGAACTGCGGCAATTCTTGCTAAGTCCGGAGAGCAAGGTGGAAGATCGTTCCAAACCTCTGGTGGCCAAACAGACGCTGCACTTTTCGCCCGGCGGCGGCGGCGTGCAGAGAATGCGCGATGAATATCAGGACGGGCTGCACCTGCTGATGTGGATTTCCGCCTTCGTACTGTTGATTGCCTGCGCCAACCTGGCGAACCTGATGCTGGTGCGGGCAACCGCGCGCACGCAGCAGATGACGGTTCGCGCCGCGTTGGGCGCACCGCGCACCGCGCTGATTAGCCAGGCGCTGACGGAAAGCGTTGTGCTGGCGATGATGGGCGGCGTGGCTGGGATTGCAATCGCTTTTGCCGGCACCCGCATGATTTTGCGCCTGGCCTTTGCCAATGACTATGTGCCGATCCAGGCCACGCCCTCGCTGCCGGTCCTGGCTTTTGCTTTCGTGGTCTCAGTCCTGACCGGCCTCCTGTTTGGAATGGCGCCCGCATGGATGACCGCCCGCGCAAATCCCGCTGAAGCATTGCGCGGCGCGGGCCGCTCCACCGGACGCAGAGGCATCTGGGGACAAAAATCGCTAGTGGTGGTGCAGGCCGCGCTGTCACTGGTGCTGCTATGCGCGGCAGGACTGCTTACGCGCAGCTTGAATAACATGCAGCATAGGGATTTCGGTTTCGACACGACTAACCGGTACATTTTGCACATCGATCCGCAGATGGCCGGATACAAACCGGACAAGCTTGATCCCCTCTATCGCCAACTCCATGAGAATATCAGCGCCATTCCCGGCGTCCAGCGAGTCAGTTTTTCGCTCTATAGCCCCATGGAGGGAGATAACTGGGGCGAGGGCGTCTACATTGAAGGCGAACCGCCGCCAGCGCCAGGAACGCCCGACCATGGCGCGTCATGGCTGCGCGTGGGGCCGGGATATTTCGACACCATCGGCACCAAGATCGTGGAAGGCCGGGCCAACAATGAGCAGGACACGCCCACGACCCGCGCGGTTGCCGTGGTGAATCGTTTCTTTGAGAAGAAGTATTTCAAGGATGGCCGCGCCATTGGAAAACACTTTAGCGACGACCTGAAGCTTCCGGGCGCGTTCGAGATTGTGGGAGTGACCGAGGACACGAATTACTGGGGAGCAACGAGCAAGATGCGCGCCATGTACTTTCTGGTCCAGGGCCAGAGCGCACACAACCCTGACCCGCGTTACCAGCAGTTTGAGGACCGCTCGCGTTACCTGAATGCCATTGCAATACAGACGCGCGGCGAAATCTCAGGGCTTGAAATGCAGCTCCGCCGTGTGCTTTCGCAGGTCAATCCCGATCTGGCGGTGGTCGATTTTCAAAGCTTTGCCAGCCAGGTGAAAGCAAATTTCACGCAGCAAGCGATGATCGCAAAGCTGACCTCGTTCTTCGGCATGCTGGCGTTGATCCTGGCTTCGATTGGCCTTTACGGAGTCACGTCGTATTCCGTAGAGCGCCGGACGAGCGAGATCGGTATCCGTATGGCTCTGGGCGCCGACCGCTTGAACATGCTGGGAATGATCTTGCGCAGCGCATTTGTTCAGGTTGGCATTGGTCTGGCCATAGGCATCCCAGTCACGATTTTTGGTGGCCGTTTGATGGCCAGCCAGTTATACGGAGTGAAGCCCCATGATCCAGCTGTTCTGGTGATCACCACGATCGTGCTCGCGGCCGCGGCGTTTGTCGCCGCCGTGATTCCGGCCCGGAGAGCAGCGAACACGGAGCCCATGCTGGCCTTACGCACCGAGTGAGAGGAAAGATCTACGGCAACTGCACAAAGAATGGCGCAGAGATCTCTGGTTCCTTTCGATCTCTGCGCCTGCTAAGCCGACCAGCCGAGCGCTTACGTCACCGCTTACCGCTTCAAGGCCGTTCGGATACGCGACAGATGGTGCCAGCTATGCCGCAGTGCATGGTCCTCAATCACGAACTGCGCGGTAACCGGTGCGCCGAAGCTCAGCGAGAATGGCACTGCCTGGTCCAACTCGTCGTCGGTGAACGCGCGCACTGCGGCGGCCGCCTCACGGCTGTTCTTGCGCAAGAGTTCGAGCGCAGCGGCTTTGGTTACCGCTGCCTGGTCCTGGGCATGTTTTGCGTTCAACCCGGCGACAACCTCCCAGGTAACGTCCGTAACGGCTTTGCCGCTGGCGACCGCTCGCGCGACATCAAC
>JBGPZS010000010.1:0-20540 GCA_041493865.1 Terriglobia bacterium | reverse complement strand
GTCCCAGGGTTTCAGAAAAAAGTAGTTGATGTTGGCCTGGTTGATGGCGCTGATGGCGGCGCTGGTATCGGCGTACGCGGTGAGCAGGGCGCGCTTGGCATCCGGGAAGATCTGCATCGCCTCGCGCAGAAACCCTATGCCGTCCATCTTGGGCATGCGCTGGTCGGCAAGCAGCAAAGCCACGCTGTCATTGCGCACCTTCAATTGTTTCAAAAGGTCGAGCGCTTGTTCGGGAGCATCGCTCGCCAGGACGCGATAGGAGGCGCCGTATTTTGAACGCAAGTCGCGTTCAATGGCCCGCAAAACATCGGAATCGTCATCCACACTCAGCAAAATCGGCTTGGCCATATCGTCTTACGCCCTAGAGGCAGGAGAACTGTTTTCAGATCCGCACGTTTTTCAGGTCCGCACGTTGAAGAAAATTGATTAGATGCCGGGCGCTGAATTTGGTCGCACAAGCGACATCAGGCAGAGAGTGCGGCGACTGCGGACGGCCACTCTCATACGGTCTTCAGTGACTTTCAGGCAGCGTGTACTCGAATTCATAGGAATGCTTGCCATTGGTGATAATGATATTCATCTTGCCGGTAATCCCTGCCAGTTGTCCGGTGCCGGAATCAGGCACCACATTGATTGAGAGCTGCGGCGTCTTACGAGTCATGATGCCCGTGTGATGCAGGATAAAGGCGCCGGTGCGTCCATGCAGCGTTCCGGTGACTTTCTCCAACGCTACGTAAACCCCGGAGCCCTCCGCGGAGCCGGCGGTCAGCATCTGGCCTTTGCTTGTGCCCTCAAGGTCACCATGAAATTGTTTGTCAATCAACATCCGGCCGAGCGCCGGATCTCCCTTGTCATCTGCCTGGGGCGTCAGCTTTACGTCAAACGTTCCACTTGCATGGGTGGGCATCACTGGTCCCTTCTGAATTGCGGCTGATGAATTTATAGTTGCCCAGGAAACAATTCCAACGCACATGCAGACCAAAAGAATTGCTTCAGGGCGACGGCTTGATCGGGTGTTGATGCTGGTTGTGTTGCGCACCCGATCATTTTAGCGCAATGAAAGCCGGCCGTTTTCTCTTTGCGTGAGCTGCAGCAAATATGCTGGCCTTCGCCACAGTCTCATCGAGGTGGAAAGGCTGCGGATCGAACTCACGGGCGAATGCCCTGATTTGAGCTTCATTGACCACCCCATCGCGCGCAAAACCCTCGCGCGCCGGGGGCCCCGGATGAATGCGCGGGTTCGCTGACGGCACGTCGGTGACGTGCGTAAGAAGCCGGTCAGTCTTGCCACGATCCCAAACTGACCCACTACCGACTTTTTCCGTTACTCGCGTTGAATCGAGCGTATACTTCCTGCAACCGTTGTTTCGCCTTTCGCGCCGCTTCCACCAACGTTCTGAAGAGCAAACGGGAGCAGTGTGGAATGCACGTAAGGACGGAATCCGCCAGCGACCGCGATCTGCTGGACCTGGTGATGGAAAAGGGAATCGTAGTGGAAGCCTGGGACCGCCTGGGACAGGCCGGGATTGACCTGACCGGGATGCGCGTTTCCATCTCCTCCATCCGCCTTTTTAACGAAGGAAGAAACCTGCCGTTCCGCGCGGCGTATTTCTGGAGGACCGAACCTTCGTAGATCCGAATCAAACCCAAAACCTTTGCAACACAGAGGAACGGAGGAAGCGGAGGAAATTGGACTTCGCGGCGGATTTCTACACTTCCGGCCTTCGCTTTGTCGATCCGCAATGACCGCTGAAGCTGGTTGCGGGCATCGAAACCCGAAACCATGAAACACAGATCGCCGAAATCGCACGCGATCGCCGTTATCCTATCCCCAGCCCGGCAAACCGGCCGCGATCGGGGACTCCTGTCATCGCCGTAATCGGAAGAGCCCACCCCTGCCACGGATCACGGACCAAACTGATTTTGATGGGTTTTTCAGGTGGGCGAAAATGAACAGCTCTGCGGCGCAGGTTTGTCAAGATGGCCTTTTTCGCAATTGATTGCGGGAAGCAATTGCGCTAGTATCGCGCATCGACTGTTTATCAGAGAGTAAAATCGTCGATCGGCTTCAGGGAGCCAGCGGGCTGGGATACATCCCAGGGGAGAGCTGGGTTGAACCCTACGCCAATCTGGGATGATTGGGATGAACCGGGGAGGGGGTAGGGGAGGGTATTTTTGTTAACTATAAAGTAAATTTTGGATTGCCAGAATCGCCGAACCATCTTGAAACACAGAGAAAAGGAGGAAGCGGAGGAAGCGGAGGAAAATTTGGTAATTGAGTAAGTTGGTAATTTGGTAATTGAAAACCGGAGGGAGGCGGGAAATTGCCAACATCGCCGGAATTGCCAAAATTGAAAGGCTTAACACTGATGAACACGAATAACACTGATCAAAATCAGAGATTCGGTTATGGCAATTCGGGAAGCGATTTATTTTTTTGGCTTTTTGTCTTTGGCGACCGATGTATCGTCGGAGTCGTCCGGCTGGGCCAGCAGTTTGAACTCAACTTCGCGCGAGCGGGTAGCAACGCTCTTGTCGCCGTTGCTGGTGAATTCTTTCAGCGTGCCGCGCAGGATGTAGTATCCGTCGTCGGCTTTGGTCTTTCCCGGACCGCGATCGAATTTGCCTTTGAATTCATACCAGATGCTGTGTAGCGGCCGGGTGGTGAATGAGACCTCGTGGCCCTGGACATCGGCTTTGGAGAAAAACTGGTCCAGAAACACGCCACTGTCGCTGTCTGAATCGCCCATGCGGGAGATGTAACCGGTGACCGCCACCTTCTCCAGATTGATCTGGAGGAACTCCCCGTCTTTCAGGAAGCTGTACATGCCGGAAATATCTTCGGCGGCATGGGGCGCGACTGCGGCGGTATCTTGCTGGCTGGCCTGGCTTTGGCCTCGCGTGGCAAGGCCTACCTGGGCCTGGCACGCCGCCGCGATGGTGACCAAGGTCAGGAAACCAATGATTCTTTTGGGTGAAAGCTTGAGCTGGGCCATATTGGTAATAAAGATATAATCGTTCTACTTAGCTGGAAGTCAAGTTAAATGCAGTTGGGGAAAAAAGCGGCTTCAAATGAAGGATTTACGGCTTCGGATCGCGGCCTTTGCCTGGTGATTGAGCCCGAACCGTGGCTGCGCATCTTTCTGCGCAACATCGGTGATTTGTTTCGCGCGGAGCCGGCGCCGGTCTGGGTGACCTCGCGTCCAGGCGAATACTGGGCTGACGCCCTGGTGCATCGTCCCGTGGCTTGGGCAGCCGCACGCCAGTCATTCCTGGGACACGCACTGGTCATCCTGGCGGTTTACGCGCTCAATCTGGCATGGCTGAACCAGCCGCAAGTCCTGCCGGAAGCGCCGCGGACCCAGTCTGTCTTGCACTATGAGCTCTCCGAATATCTGCCCGAGGTGAACCCGCGCAAAGCGAAACCTGAGCCACCGCGGCGTCTGCGTCCACAGAAAGCCGATCCCGAATACGCGCCGCAGGAGATTGTGGTCACGAATGAGAACCACATCAGCACCAGGCAAACCATCATCCAGCCGAGCCCCGTTTTCCTGAAGCAGGACGTACCCTTGCCCAACCTGGTGGCATCAACGCCAATTCCCGGCGCGCCCATGGCGATGAACCACCCCCTGCAGGTGTTGCCGGTCAACACGCCACAGATCGCGCCGCCAGCCCAGCCCCTGGCCCAAAGCAGTCTTCGCCCGCTTCTCTTTCCCCCGGCCGCCCAGCCAGAAGTGGTTGCACCGGCCGGAGCAGCGGCCAGGCGGCACTCCATCCAGCCTTTGCCTTTGGAGGGCTCCATCGTGGTTCCACCGGCCCCTGATGTGACGGCGCGCAGGCCGGACAGTCTTCAGATTCCAGCGCAAGCGCCTCCGCAAGTGGCCGCGCCGGCGTCTGAGGTTTCGGCCAGCCACGGGCTTCAGTCGATGCCCCTGCCTGTGACTGCGCCCCAGGTCGCGGCGCCTGCTCCGGAGGCCGCTAGCCGCAATCTGGGCAATATCGGACTGCCTGCGCAGGACGCAACGGCTGTGCCTCCGGCGTCTCCCGTGATCAGCGGCAATGCCGCGCGCGAGAAAGCAATTGGGCAGATGCTGGTGCTCAATGCCCGGCCAATCACGCCTATCGGTCCGGTAACGGTACCTGAAGGCAACCGCCCGGGCGAATTCACCGCCAGCCCGTCAGGACATGCTGGCGCTACCGCGCGCCCGGAGATCAAAGAAGGCAGCAGCACCACTTCGCCTGGCCGCTCCGGAAGCGGCGCTTCGCCGACCGATGTTTACGTTGCGGCTCCGCCTACCAAAGTCACAGGCAACACCGTGGTGGCCTCGGCCGCGCTGCCGCCTTCGGCTGCGCGCCCGCTCACGCCCGACCGCACAGACCAGCCGCGCGACCGCATTGACACTCAGGTGTTCGGCACGCGCAGGCATTATTCCATGCGGCTCAGCATGCCCAATCTCACATCGTCCACGGGAAGCTGGAGCATTCGTTTTGCCGAGTTGAATGCCGCCGGCCACGGTGAATCCGACCTGAGCGCTCCCGAGGCAATCAGAAAAGTCGATCCTGCGTATCCTCAGGAGCTGGTGCATGACCGCGTGGAAGGCACGGTCGTGCTCTATGCCATCATCCACAGCGACGGAAGCGTGGGCGAAGTCCGGGTGATTGAGGGTTTTGACGAGCGGCTGAACGAAAACGCGCGCAAGGCCCTGCTGCAATGGCGCTTCCGTCCCGGCACCAAAGACGGTACGCCCGTAGACGTTGAAGCGGTCGTGCGGGTGCCCTTCAAAGTCCCGCGCAACAGCTTCTGATTACCGCACCGCTGTCAGGTTGGCCACGCTCTCAATGGCCTGATAGATCTTGGGATGGGTACACACTTCGTAGTAATACTGGTCGGTGACATGTTTAAGGGAAAAATCGCGCGGATCCACGTGGGTAATGCGGCCTTCACGCACAATGATGTGGTGGAACGATCCCTGGCCCAGTGGCACCACGCCGGCATAAACGCGGACGCTGGTCTTCTGCCAGATCATGGGCACCTGGAGATCAAAGCCCTGCAAGGAGATCTCGCTGCGCAGCTTCTGGAACGCGGCCTCATTGATGTGAATGCCGCCAATGTTGTAGCGAAGCAGAAATTCATCCGGATTGCCGCCGGTATCTTCGTCTTCCACGGCCTTGAAGGAAAACACGTTGAACAGCAACTCGCGGTCTTCCAGCAGCCGGCGCATGCCCTTGCTGCACGAAGAGAGGCGGTCACTCTCATTCAGCGCCTTGGAAATCATGATTTGCTTGCTGCCGTCCATAAGGTACATAGGCGCCGAATCCTGGTAGGAGATTCCTATCCCCAATTCCAGGCTCGGCAGTCCCGCAGCCAGAGACCGCTCGTTATACGCGGTAACCACCTGGATGATCTCTTTCGCCAGCACGCAGGTCTGGGCCACTCCCAGCGCCGGCTCGCCATCGCGCTCAAACAGCGCCAGAATCAGCGCATCGCCTTCAATGAAAACTTTCTTTGCTTCGTACTTCGGCAGCAGCTTGTTAATGGGATCGTAAAAATTCAGACTGAAATACGAGGCCGGGTTCAACCCCTTTTCCAGCAGCGTGCGCGTCAGCGTGGTCGATTCGCGAATGTCTGCTTTAAGCACTACGTGATGAATAACTTTCTCTTCAGCGGGCTTCTGTTCTTCTGTCAGCAGGAATTCGTAAAGCGTGTTGTTGATGGCAGAAAGCTCGCGAAAGCGTTCGTTACCCAGGACGTTGACGCTCTCCATGGCCGCCACCACCGTTTCCATGCGGCGCAAGTCGCGATGATAACGCGCGAAGTCGGCAAAAAACCGGCCCGCGATCTTGGCGCGTTCGGCGGGTTTGCAACCCTCCACTTTTTTTACCGCGGCGTGCAGCCCTGCGGGTGAAAGCTTTCCGTGTTCTTCCAGCAGCGTCTCCACCCGCTTGCGTTCCTCGCGCGAGATAAGCGCGTTCTTGAGCTGCTGCGGATTGATCGGCGGCGAGTATTGCGCCAGCAGCGGCACGGCCTCATAAGACGCGATCACGTTGCTAATCACATTCTCCCGTTCCAACAGCTCGGTCCAGGCATTCAGCAGGGCCTTCTGGGCTTTGCTCTTGGTGCTGACGTCGTCAGGCGTGCCGCCGGCCATGATTTCATGCGCATTTTCGGGAACGCTCAGGATGCCGTCCACTCGCGGATCGTCCACGTCAGGCACCAGGCCCAGCGATTTTAGATACTGCGCGGCAATATCGCGCATGCCCTGAAAACGGTCCCGGTCGCGATCATAGGTGCCCAGCATGACGTAGTGTTCGGCGTTGAGCAGGTTGTCCTGGCCGTCTTCACTGAACACCAGTCTGTTGAGGAACAGTTCATAGGTCGCGGCCCCGGTATCGCCAAACAACGAGCGTCGGGTCCTTCCCAGCGTTTCCTTTTCCGCCTCACGCAGCAGCACGAACAAATCTTGCCCGACGCGGCGCAGCACGGTCTTCTTGTTGATCTGGAAACCGGCCAGGCGCTCGCGTATCTCCAGCGTGCGATTGGTGCCTGACTGGCGCGGCGCTTCGTAAAATTTCACCCGGCTGCGGCAGCGTTCCAGCACCTGGCCATATTGGTTGAGCAGTTCGGTGCGCTGGAATTTGAGCACTGCCAGCCGAAACAGAAGATCGAGCGAGACGTTGTTCTCCGCTTTTGCGCGGTTCAAGGACACAACGTGCAGTTCTGTCAGCAGCCGCTTGAATTCCGCCGGATCAGACTGCCGGTTGGCGTGGCGTTGTGGCCGTGCAGGCCCTTGCCCAGCCATCCGCTCCTCAGCCACCAGCTCTTCCACATTCCCGTGCTTGGCCACAAGCTTAAAGATCTGCTGGCGTGCTGCTTCAGTGAATTTGGGACTGAGGTATACATCGTGGCGGAGATTGTCGATCCCCGTGACCAGACCTTCCAGAACGAGCGAAGGCTCATCGCTGGCCAAGACAAGTTGACGGGCGTATTCAGGCAAGCTACCGCGTTGAAGGAACGAAAACGACATTCGGCCGGCTGTAAGTGGGGGAAGCCAGATTGTATCCCAGGTTTACGGCTTCCCTAACGTTACTATGGGCACCTTCAAAGCGGCCTGCAACGCCCCGTCAACTGACTATTGGCCTTTCCGTGCTTTCTCAAATTCATCGCCCTGTTGCCATCCTGCCAAATCGCCCTGATTCGCGGCTTCCCAGCCCAGAACCAGCCCAAACTTTGCCAGTTTGGCGTCAGCGCTAAAGTCCATGTCCGCCCGATACTCATCCGAAGGCTGGTGATACCGGTGCGCCACAAAGTCCCGCTGCTTATCTTCGCCCCAGGCCAGATCATGGCCTTTGAAAAGCGCCCCCTCATTCACGCTGAATGCGGGCACACCCACGCGGGCCAGGCTGAATTGGTCAGAGCGGTAATAATGGCCGGCCTCGGGATGATTGTCCGGCTGGATGGCAAGCGAGAAATCCTTTGCCACCTTCTCCACCAGGGGATATACGCTGGTGCGTTCCGCGCCGGAGACCACGAGCTGCTGTGGTTCACCCAGAGGCTGGACGTTGTCATAGTTCAGGTCCAGCGAGATGTTCTGCGCCGGGACCGGCGGATGCTGTCCCAGATACTTTGATCCCAGCAGGCCCTGCTCTTCCGCCGTAACCGAAGCAAAAATGATCGTCCGTTTGGGCTTCTCGTCCGCTGCGGCAAACACGCGCGCCAGCTCCAAAAGGATCCCGCATCCCGTGGCGTTGTCCGCCGCGCCGTTGTAGATGTTGTCGCCGGGCTCATCGGGATGGATTCCCAGATGGTCATAGTGCGCTGTATACATGACCGCCTGCTGCGAGGCCTGGGCATCCGATCCCTTCACTTTACCCAGGACGTTTCTGGAAGCAAACGCGCGGACGTGGCTTATGATCGTCTCCTGCAACCGCACCGGCAGCTCCACCGGCTTGAAGCTGCTGGAGTTTGCGTCACGCAGCATTTTATCCAGGTCCATACCTGCGGCGTGCGCCAGCTTGCGTGCGGCCTCTAATTGGATCCACCCCGCCGACTTCAGTTTGGGGTCCTTGTCATCGCGCAGAATTGACGTCTCTCCGCCCCATGAATTGCGCACCACCTCCCAGCCGTAGCTGGCCATCTCCGTCTTGTGCACCAGCATTACACCCACGGCGCCACGCCGCGCAGCTTCTTCGTACTTGTATGTCCAGCGGCCGTAATAGGTAAGCGTGCGCCCCTTGAAGAACGCTGCGTCGTCTGAAAGCGGCTCATTCACCAGCATGAGCAACACCTTGCCCTTCAGGTCCACGCCTTTGTAGTCGTCCCACTTGTATTCCGGGGCATTGATTCCGTAGCCCACGAAAACGATAGGCGCATCGATCTCCGACTTCTGCGCATGCCTGTGGTCCGTGGCCACGTAGTCATCGCCAAACTTGAGCGCTATTTCCGGACCGGACTTGGGGACAAATGCGAACCGGGTCAGCTTGGGATCTGTGGTCACGCCAAAGAAATTGACTTGCTGAAAGTAGGTCCCTTCATCTCCCGCGGGCAGCAGGCCATAACTCTTGAACTGTGCGGCAATCCAGTCGGCCGCCATCTCGCCGCCCTTCTGCCCCGTGCCGCGCCCCTGCAAGGCATCGTCAGAGAGATATTTCACCGTGGCGCGGATCTTCTCCGCGTCAATGGCGTTCATCGCTTTTTGCGCCGCGGCGGGCAAGGCGGCTTGACTGTGCGCTGCCAACAAACAAGTGATGGTGATGAGCAGAATTGTGCCGAGTTTTTTCATTGTTCCTCTTGGGCTGAATGCTGTGCGCTGACTGGTGAATGCTGCCGGCTGAATTTCTTCATCCGCGACCGCGGACTAATTCTTTGACTCTCACCCCGGCCTGAACTCCACCACGTTCTCACCAGGCTGGAAGATTTGCGCTGTGGCCACGTTGCTCAGTGCCGCCAGCCGGCGGTTCAATTGTTCCACATCCGCCCTGGACCAGCTAACCGTGGAAAACTCAATCTCACCTTCCGGAGAAATAAGGAAGGTCGTGGGCACGTTGGTCAGCTTGTAGGCGTTGGAAGCAGGATATTTTCCCGCTGGATCAAGTAATACCGGGAACGTCAGCCCAAACTGCCGATTGAATGCCTGGGTGTCCGCGGCGTTGTCCTGGGAGACGCCCACGAAAGTGAATTTGCCGCTCTTCTCGTATGCCCTGAAAATGCGTTCCAGATAAGGCAAAGCCATGTGGCACACCGGGCAGCTTACCTTGAAAAACACAGCCACCACGGGACCCTTCTTGCTCGCTTCTTTGAGTGAAAATTTGCGTCTATCCAGGTATTGCAGTTCGATCTCCGGCGCCTGTACGCCGGCTTCCAGTGCGGGCATTAGGTCCCTCCAAACATGATCTTCTATTATTCTAGATAACTCCGCGCATTCGGGGAAATCGGCTTTTCCGTTCCGTTAAGGGGCCTTCCGGGAGTCACCGGAGACGCATGGGCCATCGTGATTATCGGGCAAGTCCTTGCGCGGATTGCCCTGTTCGTTGCGGTTATCGAAAAAGCAGTTTTGCGATTTCTGCGATGGAGCGCTGAAAACAATGGTCATCCCGCCGGCAATCTGGTTTGACTGGTACGCGTTGTCGCGGTTGGGCCCGGCCCGCCTGCTCACGGAGTAATTTCTTATGGCCGTGGCGCGCTCGCCGGAAGAGTTGTCTGCCAGGACCTTGTTACCCGCGATGACGGCCCCGGTGATGTTCCCGCGGAAAACAAATCCCACGGCGCCAGACCTGTCGATCTGCAAAGTGTTGTTCAGAAACTTGAAATTCGCAAACGTCCCTTCTCCGCCAATCACAATGCCGTATTTTCGCGGATGGATAATCTTGTTTCCCTCGATCCTTACGCCATTGTTCACCAGGCTGTCTATGTTGAACCCATACTCGGTGTTGATCGCGGTATTGTCGTGAAACACGGTCTCACCCAGGTCCCAGCCGCCATAGCCAATTTGATAGCCATCTACCAGATTGTTCCTGACTTCGGCGGTAGCATTCGCCACCGTAATCGCGGTACAGACATCGCCGAAGGGCCGCGTCATGGTGACGCGTTCAATGATGTTGTCGCGGTTTTGTCCGGCCTTAGCCCGGTCAAACGATGCAACCCACACCGGAAAAGCCTCCCAGCGGACATGGATCGATCCGATCTCCGCGGCTGCGTTCATCACGTTCACATCATGGATCCAATGCCCGCCCTGGTCGGATCGCAGGCGGATCGCGTCCAGCGTGAGCGCCCTGATGCCGTGCTGCCGCGAGCGCGACTTCAATTCCGGGTAGTTTCCGTCAATCGTCAGATCAGAAATTTCGATTCCCGAAGCCCCGTCTGAGTTGGTGCCGAAGACCAGGTTCACGCCGGTATCCACCGGCAGGACACGGGGGTCTTTCGGATCGGTGATCGGCAGATAGGCGCTCAGCTTCACCGTTGTCTTGTCTTTACCGGCCCCATGGATCTTCCATCCTTTTCCGATAGTGAAACCGCTCGGGCTGGTATGCGCAACGCTGACTATGAAATCATAGGCGCCTAACGTGGAAAACGTTCCTGCGCCGAGGCAGACGATCAGGTTTTCCGTCTTCGCCACCGACTTTTCGGGATTCTTGGCGTCGGCGCAGCCTTCGCTATAGCAGCGCAGGATGGTGTCAAAAGCAGTCACCGTGCTGCCGTCGCGCGCGTCGGCCATCGATGCGCCGGCGCCATCATTTCCATTGCGCAGGGCAATGTAAACCCGGCTCGTGCCGTGGGGAAGAGTTGCCGCGGCAGCGGAACAGTCGGAAGACAATGGCGTACCTGTCTGGGCCGGCGGCGGTGGACCAGCCGGGGAGCCGCCCACAAAATGACGTGGCGTATTAACGCAGCCGACCGTCGCTGCCAATAACATAAAGCACACCGTCGATGATTTACGCATCGCCCAACCCCTTCATGATTTTGCGCGTCAACCCGGTCAGCGGTAACCGGTGGATGGAGCGCAATGGGACCCAGCGGCCCTTGCCCGCGCCGCTCCCTGCCGCATGCACAAAAACTATGTAGTCCGTTGTCGTAATCGAATGGCGCAGCTTGAGCACGTGCGGTGGATGTTCATTACTGTCTGGCTCGAGCGGAGGCAGCTCCCACATTCCGGGCATCAGCGAGCTTTGTTTGGTGCGCTGCTGCAACAACACGCTGCCGTGCTTGCGTATGAGAGCGTAGCGGAGGACCGCTTTTCTGCGCGCCTGGCGTTCAGGCTTTTCCGTGGGGCCGCGCGAAGCGCATAAACGCGAGACCGGGCACGTATGGCACAGCGGCTGGCCCGGCAGGCAAACCAGAGCGCCCAGCTCCATCATCGCCTGATTGAAGTCTCCGGGACACTTGCGATCAACGAGCGCACCGGCAACTTGCCAGTTCTGCTCATCCGTTAACGGCTGGCCCGTAAGGCGCTGGAGCACGCGTATTACGTTGCCATCCACCACGGCTACGGGCTCACCGAAAGCAATGCTGGCGACAGCAGCCGCGGTATACCGTCCGACTCCGGGTAACTCCATCAACTCTGTCACCGTGGCTGGAAACGCTCCGCGGCCAACAACCTCTTTTGCGGCGCGATGCAGCGCCCGCGCACGGCGGTAATATCCCAGACCGCTCCAGGCCGCAAGAACCGTTGCCTCTTTCGCCCGCGACAACCGCTCCGCCGAGGGAAACTGCGCTACAAACTTTCTATAGCGGTCTTCCACCACGGCCACCCTGGTCTGCTGCAGCATGATCTCTGAAACAAGAATACGGTAAGGATCGCTCTCACCGCGCCAGGGCAGTTGGCGCTGGTGCTTCTGGTACCAGCGCAGCAGTAGCCGGCGAAACTTGCCGGCATCGCGTTGACTCATGATCGCTGGGACTCGGTCCATCTCGAAGAGGATTGTAGCTTAACCAGCGCGTTCTCCGGGCCTGTTTGCTTTCAGGGTCCCATTCGCTGCCCGGCGCTGTTGCTGCGCGTGCACGGCGCCGGCTTTTCCTAATTGTGCTGGATTGGCGTAATGGAAGTTGTGGTGAGTACCCAGCGTGCGTTCACATGTTGCCACACCGAGACAACGCGCAGTCCGGCCGCCGCAACCGAGCCGGCCGTGGCTCCCTGAACATGGAAGATGTAAGTCACCTTCATGTCAGGCCCCTCAGGCTGCACCTGCAATTCGCCCAGCGAGAACTCCAGGACCTGCGCACTCTTCCAGTGCTCAACCCAGCCGGTGCGGTCAAACATCTGGCCGTCAGCATTCACGCCAATGAAAGTTGGCGAGAGATGACGCTCAAAGTTGTCCCAGTCCTTGTCCCGGATGGCCTGCCACATCAGCCGCTCATGCTCCTCTGCCCCGGTGGCGCTGTTCCAGGTGGGGTGCTTGGGTGAACCCGCACAGCCGCCCGCCAGAAAACAAAGCCCAACCACAAAGGACACGAAGGAACACGAAGAATATAGATGTCGTTTTTTGGCCTTCACAAAACGTTGCATCAGCGGCTCACCATGAAGTAAGAGCATAACAAGAAAGGCACAAAGGATTGACCCTTTGTGCCCCTTCGTGTCCTTTGTGGTTAAAGGCCGTTGTCAGTCTCCAAAAACCTCTTCCTTCTTCTCTTGCGTGGCTTCCGCTTTTGGAGCTGCGGGAGCAATCGCGCCCAAAGGAATGAACCCGCCCTGCGGCTCCGGCTTGGGCTCTTTCAAAATATGCTCGCGATAGAGCGCTTCCATGCGGGCGTCTTCAGCCGTTTTCTTCATTTTCTCATCGCGGGCGCGCAGCTTTTCTTCGCGGGCCGTCTTGGCGATTCCCAGATCGTCCAGCGTGGTATTGCGTCCGGCATGCACGTGGGCGTCATTCAGGTTGAGCTTGTGCGCGCTCTGGTTCAGGCCCACGGCTTTCCCGCCGGCAAAGATTTCATGCCGCCCATGCTCTTCATACCACTTGGTGAGCGTGGCCGTCATGTGCATCTTCTCGATGATGTTGCGCCAGCCCACGCCGGTGTTATAGGCGCAGAAGCTGATCTCGCCTTCCTGCGTGGCGTAAGGAATGATGCACTGCTCGGTGCGGCGGAAGTCGTAGTTATAGAGGTCCTGGAACCACATCCCGGCGATGAACAGGAAATTCCAGCGGTCGGTGCGGCGCTTCTTGATGTCGTCAATCGTGCGGTCGCCGGCTACGCTGCCGTACTTTTTGTCGGCCTTCTTGGTGGCGCCAAATGTTTTGTCGAACTTCTTCAACAGGTCCATCAGCTTGAAGTGCTTTGGGGCCTTGAAGGGATCGTAATTGCGCGCCAGCGCCAGGGCCATGCCGAACACGGAGAGGAAGCGCCCGCGGCCCGCGTCATTGACCTTGGCCACGTCCTTGGCGATGCGATCGCCGTTCAGGAACGCCGTCACAGGAACGGCTTCTTTTGTTTCTTTGTCGATCATCACAGCCATGCCGACGCCGCAATTCGGGTGGCATCCGCAGCTAAGCTGTCCCCAATCCGCGCTGGGGCCATGGATCAGATCGGCCCAGTCAGAGAACGTGGACATGAATGAAATCGGGAACCAATCGCGCTTGGGTTCGCCCAGGCCGGTCTGGTTCTTCACATCGTGCGCCAGATGGCTGAGCGTGTAGCGCTGCGCCTGACGGCGATCGTCAGTGATCTCTTCATCGCGGCCAGTGAATGAAACCGGCTGGAAGCTGAGGAAGCTGATGGTCTTGGGATTGTCCAGGGCAAACTGAATGATGCGCCCCACCTGCTCATTGTTAATGCCGTTGATGATGGTGGTGACCGGAACAATGTCCACGCCGTTTTCATGCAGGTTGTGGATGGCGCGCAGCTTCACGTCAAACAGGTTGCCGACCTGGCGGTGCGAGTTTGCCGCGTTGCCGATGCCATCAAACTGCAGGTACGCGTAGCGCAGGCCGGCTTCTGCGGCCTGGCGGCAGAATTCAGGCGACTTGGCGAATTCAATTCCGTTGGTGGCGGCCTGCACCGAGTTGTATCCAACCTGGCGGGCGTAACGCACCGCGTCCAGGAAGTACGGGGAGAGCGTCGGCTCCCCGCCGGAGAACTGTACCGACATCTGGCGCCGCGGCTTGATCGAGATCGCGTTGTCCAGCATCGTCTTGATCTCTTCCCACGTCAACTCATGCACAAATCCGACCTGGTTGGCGTCCATGAAGCAGGGATCGCACATCATGTTGCAGCGGTTGGTCAGGTCGATGGTCAGCACTGATCCGCGGCCATGCTTCACCGTGCTGGTACCGTGGTTGTGCAGCTTTTCGTCGTTATGGGCGCCGATGTCGCGGCCCGGGAAAACTTCTTCCAGGTGCTTGAAGAACTCGGTGTCCATGGCCATCACATCTTCAAAGTGGCCGTGGATGGGGCAATCCTTTACCATCAGGATTTTGCCATCGCGCTCAACAATGGTGGCCTTGATCTCGCCCACTTTTTCATTGAGCAGGATTTCATGCGGCAATTTGCCGTCAACAATCTTTTGCCGGATCTCCGGCACGCATTTGGGACAGAGTGAGTCGGTAGAGCGAGGCCAGCCTAGCGGAGGCTTGGTCTTTTCCCACGATTTCAACATCGGCTTGTCTGACCAGTTGGGCGTGAACGACGGCCGGGGCTTGATGCTGTTCACTTTCTCGAAAACCGCCCATGTGCCTCTTGCAGCGTAGGTCAAAACTTTCTCTGCATACTTTACCGGCTTGTGCATTTGGTTGTGCCTCTCCTTGCGCCGCTTCCGGCGCCCTCTTCCAAGCTATGACACACAAACAAAACGGGATATTGGATCGAGATTATATTAGCCTGCTTATCGCAAATGGATTAAGAACGTTTCCCTGAACGGGTGTAAATCATGGTTCAGCGGCTTTCTTCAGCATTAAACGGTGACACAAAAAGCAACCTAAGTCATTGGTTTTAAAGCATTACCTTTAACTCTGCTTTACAAACCGCCATTTTAAAGCTATTTTCTACTACTCACGTTAGTAGGCCCCTTGGGATCCCAAAATTCTTCCGGGAAAATTTGGTCTTGGTACGAACCAAGAAGAATATGAGGGTTGTAAAATGAAAAGTTCGTCATCGTGGTCAGTTCGCCTTGTTTGTTTCCTTTTCATCATCTCAGCAACAACCGTATTTGCAGACAACCGCACGGAATGGTCAAAAGGTGACCACGCGAAAACCATCCCTCTGCGCGACATGGCGCGCATCCAGGTGGAAGAAGAGGGCCATCGGGACAAACCAATTCGTCTCCTCGTACCTGCCGCTCCAACCGGTGCGCCGGACACGGCCCTGCAGACCCTGGCTGTGACTGCGCCAACCGTAGGCAACGTAAACAGCTTTGACGGCGTTGGTCAGGGAGCTTTTGGCTTCACACCTAATGCCGCCCCGCCGGACACCAATGGCGCGGTTGGACTCACTCAGTACGTGCAGTGGGTCAACGAATCGTTTGCCGTGTTCTCCAAAGCGGGGACTTTGCTCGCCGGACCGACAGCGGGCAACACGCTTTTCCAGGCGCTGGGTGCAACGCATCCTTGCGCCGTGCACAATGACGGCGACCCGATCGCTCAATATGACAAGCAAGCTGACCGCTGGGTGCTGACGCAGTTCTCCGTCACCAGCGGGTCCACGCAAGGCTTCTGGCAGTGCGTTGCCGTGTCTCAGACTTCTGACGCCACGGGCGCGTACAACCTTTACGCATTCAACTACGGCACCGTGCAGTTCAATGACTATCCCAAGCTCGGCGTCTGGAACAACAGCTACCTGATTACCTACAACATCTTTAATAACGGAGCAACGTTCGGCGGCTCCAAGCTATGCGCCCTGGACCGCGCCTCCATGATCGCCGGACAACCGGCAACGCAAATCTGCTTCCAGTTGTCCAACGCCTTCGGCGGCGTGCTGCCTTCTGATATTGATGGCCTCACTCCCCCGCCCGCGGGTTCGCCTGCTTTCTTCCTGAACTTCGGGGCAAATTCTCTGAACCTGTGGAAGGTTTCCAGCCTCAACTTCACCAACGGCACAGGCACCATCACCGGCCCCACCAACCTGCCGGTCGCTGCGTTCGCTGCTGCCTGCGGCGGCGGAGCTTGCATTTCGCAGCTGGGGACCAATCAAAAGCTCGACTCGCTCGCTGATCGCCTGATGTACCGGCTGGCTTACCGCAATTTTGGCGACCATGAAGCGCTGGTAGTCAACCACTCCATTACCGCCGGAACTGGCACGGGCGTTCGCTGGTATGAGATCAGAAGCCCGAACGCTACGCCCGTAGTCTTCCAGCAGGGCACCTTCGCGCCGGATACAAGCTTCCGCTGGATGGGAAGCGCCGCCATGGACCACGTGGGCAACATCGCCGTGGGATACAGCGTTTCTTCCACCACGCTGAACCCGGCGATCCGCTTCACCGGCCGTGCCCCGGCAGATCCACTGGGAACGCTGGGTGCGGAACTCAACATCCAGGTGGGCACAGGATCACAGCTCGCGAACCTGAGCCGCTGGGGAGATTATTCCTCCATCAGCGTTGACCCCACGGACGATTGTACTTTCTGGTACACCACCGAATACCTGAAAGCCAACGGAACGTTTAACTGGAGCACGCGCATTGCGAACTTCAAATTCGCCGGCTGCACGCTTGCTCCCGACTTTGCGCTGACGGCAACGCCGGCATCGCAATCCGTCACCGCCGGCAACAGCACCAGTTATACGGCGACGATCACGCCTTCAGGCGGATATACCGGCACGGTCACCTTCAGCGTTTCCGGATTACCTGCTGGAGCAAGTGGAACATTCACACCCGCCAGCGTAACCACATCCGGTAGCTCTACTCTGGGGATCACGACTACCACCGCCGTAGCTGCGGGTACTTATCCGCTGACGATTAGCGGCACAGACGGCACGCTTACGCATACTGCGCCAGTCACGCTTGTAGTGAACGCGCCGGTTGTCGGTGACTTCACTATTACCGCGTCGCCCGCGTCACAAACTGTAGCCGCCGGAAGCAGCACCTCATATACCGCGACCATTACTCCCAGTGGCGGCTTCACTGACACGGTTGTCTTCAGCGCCAGCGGCCTGCCCACCGGCGCCACGGCCACGTTTGTTCCCACATCAGTTCCCGGAACCGGCAACTCCACCATGACGGTAACCACAAGTGCAGCCACAGCGGCAGGTACCTACGTGGTGACGATCACCGGAACTGGGTCCACCCTTACGCACTCCACCACCGTCACTCTGGTCGTAACCGCTCCGCCAAACTTCACTATCACGGCGGCTCCGGCCAGCCAGACCATTACCCGGAATACCAGTGGCAACTACATAGTCACCATTGGCGCGGTCAACGGATTCACCGGAACCGTTACCCTGAGCGTAACCGGACTGCCAAACCGGGTGACGGCAACCTTCACTCCGACTACGGTTACCGGCTCGGGAACTTCGACTATGAGAATCACCGTCAACCGCAAGGCAAGGGTGGGGACCTCAACGCTCACAATTCAAGGCGTGAGTGGCGCGTTGAACCACACCACAACTGTGACGCTGATCATCAACTAACCTGCCTGCGCACTTGTCAGGCTATGCCAGGGCCGCCTTCGGGCGGCCCTTTTTTTCGTTAGCTAACCGGCGCCCCTCTTTTTTTGAGCGCCACACCCCAGCGCTCTGCCGAGGCATGGGTGTTAGAATCACCCTTCGGAGAAGCCATGGAACCCGTACGCACCGGCTTGCGCAACATCATGAGTGAACTTCTGCGGGCGCGCCCCGCTGAAGAAGCCGTTGTGCTGGCCTGGCCGCTGGTATGCGGCAAGGAAGTCGCCGCTCGCACCAGACCGCTCAGCTTTAGTGAAGGAAATCTGATCGTGGAAGTCGCTGACACCGCCTGGCGCAACCAGCTCCAGTCATTTGTCTCCAGGTACATCAGCGGCTATGAAGGGTTGCTGGGACAAGTAGTGCGGACTGTACAGTTCAAGGTACAGCAATCCGCCGTCGGCGCTCAGCATCCCAGCAAATCCGGGGCGCTCTAACTCTGTAACAGAGTGGAGACACTAAGGATTGAAGGATGCGGACGGACGACTGCTGATTGCTAACTTGCTCACAATGAAGGTCACCGAAAAAGACGTCACCTACGTTGCCGATCTGGCGAACCTGGAACTCACTGACCAGGAGCGCCAGCGAATGCTCAAGGACCTGAACTCCATCCTCGACTATATTGATCGCCTCAATGAACTCGACACAGCGGATGTCCCGCCCATGGCGCAGATCACGGCAAAATTTGGCCAGTCAGACGCGAAGCCAGATGACGATACCGCTCATGCCTGGCGTGAGGATGTCCCGCTTCCATCTCTGCCCCACAATGAGGCCATGCAAAACGCGCCTGAGACCGATGGAGTTTTTTTTAAAGTACCAAAAGTGATCGAAAAGTAGACGCTCCGTTCAACCCGGCAATCCGTCCAGGACGGCGACTACGAATGACCTATCATTATGAAATACTAAAATCATGCAATCTTTGACAGTGCCGGCCCGTTTCTGCGGTCCGCCCGATTCCGGCAATGGAGGATACACCTGCGGCTTAGTCGCCCAGGAACTGGGTAGTGTCATGGAATGCACGTTGCGCAGCCCGGTACCGCTGGATGTGCCCCTTCATATCGATCGCTCGCAGTCCGGCGGAGTTTTGCGGAACGGCGACAAGGTCATTGTCGAAGCAAAGCCCACCACCATCGCTGTTGTGCCGCCGGCTCCGATCGATCTTGAAACAGCGACAACCGCGATGGCATCGTCCTTGGCGCTGGACGCACGGCATCCATTCCCTACATGCTTCGTCTGCGGCCCAAAGCGGAAGGTGCTCGATGGCCTCAGGATTTTTCCCGCTGCCCTGGGTGAAACCCTTTATGTCGCCACATGGCTACCCGCGGCTGAATTCGGCGACACGCAGCAGCTTCTCCGTCCGGAATTTTTATGGGCAGCCCTGGATTGCCCAACGGGGTTTGCGGCTGGATTTCCCATTGTCGGCAAACTGGTAACCGGACGATTGGCGGTAGAGCAACTCCAGCCAATCAGCGTGAGTGGCCTTTGCCTGCTTCTGAGCTGGCCGCTCGGAATTGAAGGCCGAAAACATTTCAGCGCTGCCTGTCTATACCAGCAGCAAAAACTATGCGCTGTTGCGCAGGCGACATGGATTCGCCTGGAGCCCTGATGGACCTCGGTTCATTCACCATCGAATCCGTTCGTACCGCCATCGCGGAGCGGCAATGTACCGCCTCGGGCCTGGTAGAGCATTTCTACGCCAAAATCAAAGCCGAGGATCCCGGTATTCGCGCCTATCTCACTCTTTGCCAAGATCGCGCCTTGCAAAAAGCGAAAAGTATTGACGATCGGGTAAGAGCCGGCGCTCCTCTGCCGCCCCTGGCCGGTGTGCCCGTCGGGATCAAGGATGTGATGGTCACCAAAGGCGTCCGCACCACCGCAGGCTCAAAGGTTCTGGAGAATTTTATTCCGCCGTATGACTGTACCGCCGTAGCCAGGCTGGAAGCTGCGGGCGCAATTGTGCTGGGCAAGATGAATTGCGACGAATTTGCCATGGGATCTTCCAACGAAAACTCCGCCTACGGCCCGGTACGTAACCCGCACGATAAGTCGCGCGTTCCGGGCGGCTCCAGTGGCGGCTCAGCGGCTGCCGTGGCCGCGGGAATGGCCGTGGCCACGCTGGGCTCTGACACGGGCGGCTCCATACGCCAGCCGGCCTCGTTCTGCGGCGTGGTCGGGCTCATGCCGACGTACGGCCGTGTCTCGCGGTATGGCCTGATCGCGTTTGCTTCTTCGCTTGACCACATTGGCCCGTTGACCAGGACTGTCAGAGACGCCGCGATTCTCCTGCGCGTCATCGCCGGCCACGATCCGCTCGATTCGACTTCCGCTGATGTTCCCGTCCCCGACTACGAAGCCGATCTCGCCAGGCCCGTGAGCGGGCTCAAAATTGGCGTGCCCAGGGAATATTTCGGCGAAGGTCTGGACGCTGAAGTGCGAGCCTCGGTCGAAGCAGGCATTGCCAAACTGCGTGCTGCCGGCTGCGCGATTGTGGACATCTCCATGCCGCACACGGCATATGCCATTCCCACGTATTACGTGATCGCCACGGCTGAGGCTTCAGCGAATCTCGCGCGCTTTGATGGTGTGCGTTACGGATATCGTGCACGAGGCTCTCGTACTCTTTCTCAGATGTACCGCAAGAGCCGCGACGAAGGCTTTGGCACTGAAGTGAAGCGCCGCATCATGCTGGGCACGTATGCTCTCAGCTCAGGCTACTACGATGCCTACTATCTGAAGGCGCAGCGCGTACGAACTCTGCTGACGCGCGATTTTGAAGCGGCTTTCCAGAAAGTTGATGCCATCGTCACGCCCACCGCGCCGACTCCAGCTTTCAAGCTGGGTGAAAAAGCTGATGACCCGTTATCCATGTACCTGGCCGATATCTATACGGTCACTGCCGACCTGGCCGGTGTTCCGGGAATCAGCGTTCCTTGCGGCCAGAGCCAGTCAGGGCTGCCCATCGGGT
>JBGPZS010000593.1:0-2299 GCA_041493865.1 Terriglobia bacterium | reverse complement strand
CTCGCCAAGGCCAACAAACCCATCCTGCTCAAACGCGGACCTTGCGCGAGCGTAAAAGAATGGCTGCTGGCCGCTGAATATCTTCTCGCCGGCGGCAACCAGGATGTGGTGCTCTGCGAACGCGGCATCAAGACCTTTGAAAGCGAGATGACGCGCAACACGCTCGACCTGGCCGCCGTTGCCCTGGTGCGTGAACTTTCGCACCTTCCCGTGCTCGCCGACCCGTCGCATGGGACCGGTAAGCGGGAATTGATCGCTCCCGCCAGCCGCGCGGCCCTGGCCATCGGCGCTGATGGGCTAATCATTGAAGTCCATCCGTGCCCCGAGCGCGCGTTGTCGGATGGAGCACAGTCGCTGAACCTGGATGAGTTCGCGCGGCTGATGAAAGGATTGAGTGCGCCGATTAGGGCGGTGGCGACTGCGCACGCCGCGACCGTCAGGTGATCGACGATTGAACTGACGCCCTGCGCAACTTGGCTTATACTCAAGCAGACTATGCCTGTCATCATCTGCATGCTCCGCGGCGTCAACGTCGGCGGGCACAACCTAATCAAGATGGACGCGCTCAAGGCCCTGTGCCTGTCGCTCAAACTGAAAGACCCGCAGACTTATGTGCAAAGCGGCAACGTCATCTTCCGCTCTGAAGAAAAGGACCTGGGGAAGCTAACCAAGAGAATTCAAGATGCCATCGAAAAGAAGTTTGGCTTCCGCCCTGAAGTAATTCTCCGTACCGCCGACGAGATGAGAGACGTGATCGCGCGTAATCCCTTTGCCAAACGCAACGGCATTGAGCCCGGTAAGCTATTGGTCAATTTCCTCGCCGCTGATCTGGGAAGGGAAGCCCGCGAGCAAGCTCTTGCCATCAAGGTCAGTCCTGAAGAACTGCACCTCGTCGGTCGCGAAGCCTACATTTATTTTATCAATGGCCAGGGGCGCTCCAAGCTGCCGTGGTCGAAGATTGAGCGCGCGCTCAAGACCTCTTGGACCGGCCGCAATTGGAACAGTGTAACCAAGATGCTGGAGATCGCGGAGAAGCTGGAACCGCCAGAATAGCTTGCGCCATATCCGTATCCATCAAAATTTCATCTACCGTTAACCGAGCGTTGACCAACCGGCAGCGCCGGTTTTGTAGCCTTGCTGCTCACTCCGCAAGCGGTTGTACCGCAATCCCCCGCGGAGAAAAGCAGGTTATTCATGTTAAATATAAGAAAGTGGTGGCATCGCGCTACGCCCCGCGCGATGGTTGCTTTGTTGATGTCATTTTCCCTTACTGCATCCAGCCAGGCCCTGACTGCTAACGACAGTGATCGTGGAAAGCATGGAAATGAAACCGAAACGCCCATCAAGCACGTCATTGTCCTGATCGGCGAAAACCGCACCTTCGATCATGTCTTCGCCACCTACGTGCCGAAGAGCAAAGACTCGGTCTCAAATCTGCTGTCCAAAGGAATCATCAAAGCCGACGGTTCACCCGGCCCGAACTTCAGCAAAGCAGCGCAATTCCAGGCAAAAGTCCCGTTCCGGACAAAATTCTTCGTCAGCCTGAACAACAATGAGAAAGAGCCTTACCAGATTCTGCCGCAGCCAACCCTGAACTTTGCGCCGGTGAAGACGATCTTTCCTCCGGGCACACCACAAGCCCTTCTGGCGGCTGTGGAGCCGTCATTGGAACTCGGCGACCTAAACCTGCTGACCACCGGCGCTGCCATCGGATTCACCCAGACCTTTGTCCTGCCCGATCCGGACACCCGCGTCACCAATTTCAACGCGCTGCCGAACGGCCCGTTCCAGCTTACGGGGAAGACCCTTCCCTATGACACGTACACCGGAGACACAACGCATCGGCTCTTTGAAATGTGGCAGCAATCTGATTGTGACGTGAAGAACGCCACGCGGGAAAACCCTTCCGGCTGCCTCAACGATCTCTATCCTTTCGTGATTGTCAACTACACCAACCAGCCCGATCCCGCCAACAAGGGAGCTTTTGACGACAACGGCGGCGGCAATTCCATGGCGTTTTATAACGTCCAGCAGGGAGACGCCCCGGTCTTCAAGAGTCTGGCTGATCAATTCACCATGAGCGACAATTTTCATCAGTCGGTTATGGGCGGGACCGGCGCGAACCACGTTATGCTTGGCACCGGCGACGCGATCTTCTGGAGCGACGGTCAGGGAAACCCGACGAAACCGCCATCCCACATCGCCAATCCCGATCCTCTGCCGGGCACGGACGACGTTTATACCGTGGACCTGAATTTCGATGGCAACTTCACCGAGTGCGGCGATCCCACCCAGCCCG
>JBGPZS010000063.1:0-12167 GCA_041493865.1 Terriglobia bacterium | reverse complement strand
TCCAGGCAGAATTTGCCGAGGCAATGGCTGCTATGGCCACCAGTTACTCCTAATACTGCTGCGCCCTGCGTGGGCAGGCTTTTCCGCAACGGCCGGTAAAATTCTCCTGCGACTGCATACGCGGAAGAATGGTAAATATACTGCGAATGGTATTCGGGGCACTCATGACTCATTGTTTTGATACTCCACATTCTCATGATTCGGCATGTCGGGTTTCAACGCGAGGCTTTGGGAAGCAGAAATGTTCGCTTGTCCTTACATTCAAATGCGACTCAAGCCGTCGTTCCTGTCCAGTACTTTGAAAATGTCTTAACTGCCGTGCGCGCGTATATGAAATACACCGCCCGCCTCTCTCTTACCTTCTTCAAGAACTTTCCATTGCCCATCCCGCAGCTTCCCCTGAATGAGCATGGAATAAGTGCCTTCGCGAAGGATCTCCGGGGGCAGGACAATTGTGGCCAAGGTGTCGTTGTCCTCCGGATGCAAAGGCACGATGTACTGGACCCGCTTGTCCGGCTCACTGAGAATCAGGGACCTGTAGGCATCAAATTCATCTTGCTGCCAGAGAACCACATTCAGCGCCAACCGTGTACCACGCGGCACGCTTATCTCTTCCTCGTTGCCTGGAGATCTTGTCTGCTCGGTAAGAAGGGCGTGCCATGCCTGCTTCGGCGCTTGTAACTCGCGGATTTGCATCTGCTGGTGAATGCTGAACCCCACCGTCCCCAAAAACAGCGAGGCCATCACGCGCATCGGCGGACGCCAAAGGTCGGCGAAAAAACGCGCCACAGGACCTTTTTCGCGCTCTGGAGGCAGGACCCTGTGCGTGTGGTGCAGGAACTCGGATGCCAGGCGGACGTTTTCAAAACACTCTCCGCAGTCAAAAAAGTGCGCTTCAAATCTCTCGCGGTCCTCCCGAGTGAGCTCGCCCAGAGCGAAATGCTCCGCCATCTGGTTTCTCACAGCATCTTCGTGACTCATTGGACTAGGATCCATGCTAATGTTCATAGGAATTACCCCCAGAGTAATTTGCTTTTTAGCGTTGCCCAAAATCCAACCCGCGCTTCTTGCAGGCCTTGGCGAATTTCTTCCGTGCACGATGGAGCATGAGGCGCAAGTGGTCTGCTGACGAAGCGCCGAAACGTACGCACATGTCCTCAGGACCGAGGTCATCAAAAAGTTTGGCGCGCAGAAGGTTGCGGTCCTTCGGACGCAGATCGCTGAGGATGATTGCCACCTGCTCCCGCCGTTCCTTGCGGAGCAGGACATTCTCAATACCAGGTGCAGGATCGGGGATGTCGATCTCATCCACATCAACATAAAACCGGTCCTCACGAGGCCGGTTCTTATACCAAAGGTCGTAGAGCACAAAATCGCAAATCCGGCTGACGTAACCGCCAAAGGCGATCGGAGAATGGATTTCATCACGGTCTACGGCGTTCAGCGCGCGGGCGAATGTCTCCTGAACAATGTCATGCACGTCTGATTCTTGTAGCCTACGACCGCGAAGCTTCGTCCGGAGTAGGGGCGAGAAATAGGAGTAGAAGTGCTTCGCGGTTTCCGGATCACGGTTCTTGAGGCGCCGCAGATACTCGGCGCTGAAAGGATTGTCGAACACTTTCTCTTTCTCTTTGGGCGCCAAGTATAAATCAGGGCCACCCGGAAGCGGTTGTTTTCCTCGGTGTGCTTTAGCGTCGCGCTCATTCGAGACCAGATGCCATCTACGCCGGATGCCAGGCCTCCGGCTTGCGTCCTGGTTTGGTTCTTTCAATGCCATACTTAACCTTGCGCTTCAGTGGCCTGCGCCGTGTGACAAGGCAAGCCAAACTTATGGTTTGTGTTTGCGATTTGCCCATCGCCGGGGCCGCCAATCGCTGTCACGGATGCGTTGATCCCCCATGACGAATGACTCGACCAACAACAACCAATTCGTCTCCCTGAGGAAAGAGTATGGAGACGAGTCAATTCGTTTCACTCGCAAATCAAATTAATCTTGGATAGGTGTCTAAGAACGGACGAAGCATGGCTGCATGAGTCGCCTCGCACTCGCAAGTTGTTGATTTATCAGGCTATTGAAGCCCGCGAAAATGCAGCTGTTTCCATCGGTTGATGTCCCGCCGAGCGCACGCAACAGTTCAGCAAACGGTTGAAAGCGGCGCATGCGGCCATCCATATGAACGAAAACTCTATGCGATCGATTGGATCCGCAAAGATTCGCGACCAGGAAACCACCGACACGATCAGCAATATGATGGCGGCAAGATAGCCCGCAGCCAGGAACCAGAATCTCGGTCTCGCTGGCTTCGACACAGGGAAGATTGTTCTGGCGAATGCGATATTGGGCGACGTCAATCCGTGGCGCCATTCAGAAGAGGCCCACGCCCTGCATATACCGGCGCCGAGCAAAGAAGCCAGAAACAGGAGCAAACCACTCTTAGCGTCGGCGCGCGCCTCTTTTGCCTCAGCCTGCGCCTTTCGAAGGGCGGCTTCTGCCGCTTGGCTCGCAGGGTCTGCGGTTATTGCTTTCTCGAGCACCGCCTCCGCCTGGTCAGCATGAATGGCCGCATTGTTCGCATCAAGGCCGGCCAGGAAAATGTCTTCCAAGCTTTCCACAGCGCAAAATAGGCAGGTCCACATGCAGATTTGTGCGGCCAACATTTTCCAGCCAATCGGTTTCCGGCGTACGAACAGGGTAGTAAGCGGCGCAGCTTCAACCTCAACAGGTTGGCCCCCCGACTTCTCCGATTGGAGTATCCACTTCCTTTCCGCGAGAGCCCATGTCCGAAAAGCGAGGCTGCCAAACACGATCAAGACCACAACATCGCCAACGGTACCGGCATCGCCGATTCGAAAGAAGACAAGCAAGAGAACGACCAAAGGACCGCCCATCATAAACAAGTATGCCAACCCCTGTATGATCCAGGCTAGGCGGCTGCCGGGCGGGAACAAAACAAACAGGCGTCGCAGGAATGTGAGATCGCGGTTCGGAGTTTGCGCCAGCTTTACCATCTTCGCCCTAACCGCATCCAATTTGCTGATACTGTGCGCAAGCTGCAGTTCCAATTCCTTTCGGCAAGAGGAAAATGAGTCGCCCGCGGGCAACTTGACTAGAAGATCAAGCAGCGCCGCGACCCTTGCCGTTTCCACCTTTTCCGTGGCTCGTTTGGAGCGGTCTTCACTGAGTTCGCTCAGATTTCGCAGCACTGCGGCCGCTGTTCCTATGGCGCCAGCAAGGACAGAGGTAATGAATTTGGCATCCACAACAATCGCATTGGTCGAATTCACCAAAAATGACGCAGTCACAGCTAGCTCAGTCATGTTCTCACCGTAAATGCTTGCCCTCAAGAACGTAGAACCACCAAGAGTGGGTAAGTCTAGCGAACTTCAGGCAAGTGCTTCTACGAGTATTAGTAGCGAAAACCGTCCATTTCGTTACAGGAGCTTCTACCAAAAACATCTTTCGATCATTAGGCTCATCTTTCGGTGGAGGTTTTTCGGCGTCGGTTTGTTTTTTCAAGCATCAAAGGAGTCGGCCTAAAAAGCCAACCCCGCCGCGCATTTTGCTTGTTGTCCAGGTGATCCTTTTATGGATCCTGGATCGCGGCGGAAACCATACAAAAAGCAATCGCCCAAAGCTTCCGAGCTTCAGGCGGTTGCATGCGTTCAGCGCACGGCTAGTTGTTCCGACATAGGCTCCTTGGCTCGCTCACCGGGCAACATGGTTAGTCCCACCGGGGCGCGGTCAGTGCGATCGTCTCGCGCTGCGGCTCGATGCCAGCCAACTCGTGTGCAGCGGCGTCTTCGGCAGGTGTTGTTGGCAATTCCAGCCCGTTGCTGCCGCCAGCCCACGCCTGGACGAAAAAGTAGAGGCTCAGGGCAAACAAACTCCGGGAGCTCCTGATCCTATCTTTTTCCGGTTACAACTTCTGCTCTGCCCATATCTGCGCCCCGACTTGGCGCGCCGACGGACCTTACTCCAGCACGTTCCCCTGCTGCGTGACTTCTGTGGCTTTCGTCGTCACGTAAATATTGTTTTTTACGCTGTGAATGACCTTGTTTTTGACAAGATGGATCGCCTTGCCTGAGTCCACCCGGATGCCATATCCAGCAATGTCAGACACGGTGTTGTTTTCCATCGTCAGTTCGGAAAGTGTCCCACCCTGATCTGTGCCCGGACTCCACGCCAGTAGCCCGACTTGTTCATGCTCCGTCGCATCGCCTGCGACTTTGTTGCCGGATACGCGCACATTTTGTGCTGAACGAACGGCAATTCCCGTTGAACCGGAACTTCCACCGGGCGCTCCTCGCAGCTCGATCCTGTTCCCTGTGACTGTGACGCTCCGTGATCCATCACCCACTTCGATGGAAGCGCCTTTGACACCGGTAATTGTATTACCAGCAATATTGACGTTGAGCGTGTGTTCGCCCCCGGGTTCGGCCCCAAGCACAAGAATGCCGTCGCCTTCGGCCACTTTGCTGACCTCATTGTCCCTGATCTCAAGAAAGGCCACGCTTCCTGTCGGGGGTGTATTGCCCGCGCGGATGCCCGAACCTGACTTGACGCCCTCAATGCGGTTCCTCAGGAGCCTTCCGCGGATGCATCCATCGTCCAGGGCGATTCCGTGCGCCGCGCTGTTGAGCAACGTCACGCGCTCTATGGTGAAATCAGAAACGTTATTCAGATGGATCGTGCTTACCGGCCCGGTCTGGTTCGCGCCGTTGCCGTCCAGCGTGAGATCGTGGATCGAGATTCTCCGGTTCCCGCGTATCCCGCCGGCATTACGGATAAGGTCCTTGTTTGCTCCCGGCGCGAGTCGCAGCACCGTGCCGCTACCTTTGCCTGCCAATTCGATGTTATCTGGCAGCTTCCAGGCCTCTTGGGAATCAATCGTTACATTCCCCAGCAGCACTCGCAGCGGTCCAACAGCTCCCGCGAAAGGATCATCAGTAACGGTTTGCGTCCCCGCAATGGAGATGGCGTCACAAGTGCCCCCATTGGGGACGAGGCGCCGGATACAGCCACGCAGCTTCTCGCCAAAATTGGCGCCGGGTTCGGTGGCTACATTGATTCGGTTCTCTGGTACTGGCCTTGGCAACTGCGGCAGCATGCGCGCGCTGGCTTTGGGCACCATTCCGTGCGGGCAGGCAAAGCCGGCGAACACAAACAAGGAAGCCCAGAGAGAGACCCTGTAACAACTAATCATGCATCGCTTCTTTCTCCTGCTGTAAAACCAGCAGGCTGTAGAGTGGACGCTTACAGTCCTCCGGATAGCCGTCTACTCGAAGGCATGAAACAATGATCGCCGGACGTATCCCGCATCTCTCACGCAGGCAAGCGCTTCAGCAGCGCCGATGCCCGGCGAAACCATGGGCGCTCACGGCGCTTCAGGTAACGCGGCATGGTGGCCTTCTTGCTCATAACACGCTGCGCCCACTGCCGCGCCTCCGCCGCTTTTCCCTGCGCCGCCAGCAACTGCGCGTAATTGAACTGGGTCTCAGAAAGCGTGGAGGTCTGCGTGACCTCAACAAACAGGCTTGCCGCCCGCTCGTCCTGGTTGTTCCGTGCCCACGCGTAAGCCAGCAATCCCGCGGCACGCTGATAGTCGTAGCTATGGTCCATTCCGACCACGCGCTCCAGGTCCGTGACGGCAGCCGGAAAGTCGTTCAATTCCATCTCGCAGAGCGCGCGCCGGTAGAAAGGATCGGGCGAATCGGTCCGCGACGAGATAGCGCGGTCGTAACAATCTTTGGCCTTGGCGAATTTCTTCTGCTCCAGGTAAAGGTCCGCCAGCTCTTCGTAGTTGCCGGCGGATGGATTGTCCAGCACAATCATCTCCAGCTGCCGCATCCTCTTGCGATGTGAAAATACCTGGAACGAGTGCCGCAGCAGCCCCAGATCGGGCAAGACCTCGGCGACAATGTAGATCAAAGCGCCCACTCCTCCGCCCATGATGATGATCCACAGCCAGTAATTGTCCGGACGCCGGCGGATAAAGTGCACCACCGCAATCGCTACAAAGATAAAGCCAAAACTGTAGTTGCCGAATAGGTTCATGGCTCAGAATGAGTGATGTGTATCTACCTGTTTGGTATCCGAAAGCTTTATTTTGTGACTATCAATGTGCTATGGCCGCTTAGCGTGTTCTTTCTCCGCTTCTTCCATCTTCACCATGCGTTCATCTATCTTCTGGAACATGGAGCGCGCGATTCTCTGCTGGATCCCGGCCGCAGCTTCCATACTTTCCTGCACCATGGCCGGCTGCTCATGCAGGATTTTCTGTCCCACCGGCGACGAATAAAATGTCACCATGGCGTCCAGGTCGGCCTTGGTCAAGTGGCGCTGGTAGACCGGAATCGTGGCTTCCAGCATTTCATTGATGGCCGCCGGCCCCAGCGCCTGGCGCATCACTTCATCCATCATCTCCCGGAATTGCTTCTTCTGCTCAGGAGTCGCATCCGGCATCTTCTCGCGGACCATCTGCTCGGCCATTTCCATGCTCTGCTGCTTGGTGGCATTGATCACCGCATCCATGGTTTTGGTGATCTGCAACAGGTCAAACAGCTTCAAGATGTCTTCACGCGTGGGCGGTACAGCCGCGGCCTTCTTGGCTTCGGCCGCAGCGTGGCTTTGCGCCGCAGCTTCCGCCACGCTCTGCTGGGCAAAAGCCGGAGACACAGCCAGCACGATCAACAGCAAACTTGAAACTCTCAACATTGTCTGGGCTCCTTGGGGGTGCTCTAGAATTGCATATCCTTCTGAGAAATTCCATAGGAATATGCCCTGCCCAGCCGCCGTCAAACAGCACTAGCAGCCAGCTAAATTCTTCTCCTGCACCTACTTGGCCCGGGGATGCGTGCGATCATACACATCCATTACGTGGGTAATCGATAGCTGAGTGTACTTCTGTGTAGTGGAAAGACGCTCGTGCCCCAGTAGCTCCTGGATGGCCCGCAAATCGGCGCCTTCCGTCAGCATGTGTGTGCCGAAGGCATGGCGCAAAGTATGCGGATGTATGTCCGGCGGCAGGCCCTTGGCCACCGCAATCTGCTTTACGATCCGGCCCACGCTGCGTGTGGTCAGCGGGCCGCCGCGCTGGTTGATAAAGAGCCGCCGCGTGCTCTTGCCGGTTGCATTCAGCAGCCTCTGCCGCGCCTCGCGATAGGCCGTCAGCGCGTCCGCCGCCGCGCCTTCCAGCGGCACATAGCGCTGCTTCTTTCCTTTTCCCCGGATCAGGATCACCCCGTTGGCCTCTTCAATATCGCCCAACTCGGTCCCTACCAGCTCGGAGTTGCGCAGGCCGCAGCCATAGAGCAGTTCAAAGATCGCACGATCGCGCTCCGGAAACGCGGCGCTCTCCGGCATCTCGCTGTTCAGCAGCCCGTTGATCTCCTCCATCGTGGGGACGCGCGGCAGCTTCTTCGGCAGCCGGGGCGTGGCTACCAGCTTCGCAGGGTTTTGCTGCACAATACCTTCCCGCGCCAGCCACTTGTACATCGACCGCAGCGCCGCCAGCGCTCGCGCCACGGAAACCTTGCTCAAGCCACAACCATGCAGGTGTGAGAGAAATCCCCGGATCGAAACATGATCAATCTCTTTCCATCGCGCCTCCGGACCCAGGTATACGGCAAAGCGCTTGAGTTCGTTGCCATAGGCGCGCAGCGTGTGCGCTGAGGCGTTGCGTTCGCCGCCCAACGAATCCAGAAATTTCTTCGCGCCCTTCTGAATCTCCGGACTCACCCGGCTCTCTGCTTGCTTCATGGCCTGCTCCCCGCAGCGCTTCTCTTGCCGCGCGGATGAAATTTTCGATAGACGGTCTTCAGCCGGTCCAGCGCCACGTGCGTGTAGATCTGGCTGGTCGATATATCGGCATGGCCCAGGATCGTCTGCACTGTACGCAGGTCCGCGCCGTTTTCCACCATGTGCGTGGCGCAGCTATGGCGCAGCATATGCGGGCTGGCATGGCGTCCTGAAGCCGAAGCCGCCTTCACCATCTGCCACACGCGCTGCCGCGTCAGCCGGGCGCCTCCACGGCGCACAAAAAGCATGGAAGAAGCCTTTCCGTTCAGCAGCGCTTTGCGGCCTTCGGCCATATAGGCGCTGATTTGCTCCTGGGCGGCCTTTCCCATCGGGACAATGCGCTCTTTGTCACCCTTGCCCCGCACCAGCACGTGTCCCATCTCCAGTTTCAGGTCTTCCAGCTTCACGTTCACGATCTCAGTGACCCGCAGACCGCCCGCGTAAAGCATCTCCACCATCGCGCGGTCGCGCTGCGCCAGGGCCGCCCCGAGCTTGGAATCTCCAGCCTTCCCTGCAGACTCCAGCATGGAGTCGATCTCCGCCGCCGCCAGCGACTTCGGCAGCACCTTCCATTGCCGCGGTGAATCGATCTCCAGCGTCGGGTCGTGTTTGATCATCTGGTCCAGCAGCAGGTATTTGTAGAAGTGCCGTAGCGTGGAGAGCTTGCGCGCCACCGAGCGGTCCTTGACCCCGTTCGCAAACAACTGGCTCAAAAAGCCGCGCACATCTTCGCGCCGGGCTTGTAGCAAGGTCCGCCGGCGCGCTTCCAGAAACCCCGCGAACTGCGTCACGTCAGACTCGTACGAGTCCACCGTCAACGGCGCCAGCCCTTTCTCGACCTTCAGGTAGTCGAGAAAGCCCTTCACCATCGGATCAGGACGGCTATTGGGATCGGGATGGTTGCTCCTCGGTCGCCTGTTATCAGACACCATTGCTCTCCAGTATCCTGCCTGCCGGTTCCCTGGCAAATAGCTCTGCTGGTTCCGTTCGAATAATCGATTTCCGGCTCTTCTCCGCGTCTCCGCGGTGAAGATCGGCCAGCCGATCTCGATGATTTTTACGGCCCACTGCCGTACCCCCTGCACTACCCTCCCCCCTACCCCCCCGCCTTTCACCCAATTTCACCCACGGTCACCCAACCTCACCCAAGATTGGCAGGGGTTGAAATCTCTCTTCATTGACCAAACTCTCAGTCCGGGCCCCCACCGCGCCCGCTTTTTGGCGTGGTGGGGTGGAAGGTCACCCAATTTGACCCAGTGCCGGGTCCCCAACACGCTGGTAATTCACGTGCTTGGAGTGGAACTGAGAAAATCGGCAGAGGGTCGCAAGCTGCTCACAAACACAAAACGCAACGGTCCTCCCGTTGCGCAACTCATGCTCCACTCCACACAAATCTGTTATAGCGAATATAAGACGAATTTGTCAAATCTAAAGGAGCGCCCGCGATTCTGGAAATTACGGCAATCCTGGCAATCCTGGCAATTCATCCGATTCCCTTCACCAGCAGCACCACCGCGTTCGACCCGGCTTTCCTGTCTTTCGCGATTTCCATGTATTCCGGTGACTCCACCCACTCCCGGAAGGCCGGCTCATCCGGGAACGAGAGCAACACGACCTTCTCGCGGTCCCATGTTCCCTCCACAACCAGCGGGCTCTCGTCCGCCGCCAGCACTCGGCCTTTAAACCGGTTCATGACGCTCATGAACCTCGCCTGGTAGCGGTCATACGTGGCCCGGTCGGTGATCGATAGTTGCGCAATCGCATAGACCATCATCTTTTCTCCTGGAAGCCGTCCCTGAAATCAAGCCGCAAACGCCTTCGTGGCAGAATGATGCCATGCCAAATGCCCCTTTGTCTGTTCCAGACTTCCTCTACGGCACCGCCTGGAAAGAAGAACGCACGGCCGCGCTCACCGAGCTCGCCATCCGCGTGGGCTTTCGCGCCATCGACACTGCCAACCAGCGCAAGCATTACTTTGAAGCCGGAGCAGGGGAAGGGCTGGCTGCTGCCTATCGCGCCGGAGTGGTCACGCGTGCGGACCTCTTTCTTCAGACCAAATTCACTTATCAGGAAGGCCAGGACGACCGCCTGCCTTACGATCCCTCGGCGAATCTCTCCACCCAGGTTGCGCAGTCCATGGCCAGTTCTCTTGAGCATCTAGGCACGGACCACGTTGACAGCTACGTGCTGCATGGCCCCTCTTCCCGATACAACTGGACCGAGGATGACGCCGAAGTATGGGAGGCCATGGTCCGCGAGCGCGATGCCGGCCGCACCCGCCTTCTCGGTGTAAGTAATATTCGGCTGGGGCAGCTTGAGCAGATGGCGGCCATCCGTGCTGAAACCCCTGCCTTTGTCCAGAACCGCTGCTACGCCCGCCTCGGTTGGGACCGCGAGGTTCGGCTCTTTTGCCGGGAGCGAAACATCGTCTACCAGGGCTTCTCTCTTCTCACTGCAAATAAAGATGTGCTGGGCCATCCCACGGTCGCTGGGCTTGCTGAACAGGAAAACGCCACCCCGGCCCAGATAGTTTTCGCCTTCGCCCATGCAGTTGGTATGCTGCCGCTCACCGGCACCTCCAACGCTGATCACATGCGCGAGGACCTCGCCAGCCGCGAGCTTGTGCTTTCGCCCGATGCCGTAAGCGTGATCGAGTCTCTCGTCGGCTAGACCATTTTCAGCTTACATTTTCAGTTTACATGTAGACCATTACGGGGTGGAGCAGAGCCTGCCCTGAGCGACTGAGCTAAAGCGAAGGAGTCGAATGGGCATTCATGCCTGCGGTACTCTGCTATAAATTGCCGGCTTCAGCCCCTGAGGTTTTTCCCGAGGGTTTACGGTAACTCTGAAACTGATTTAACCCTTCTTTGACCGGGCCTTTTTCTCCGGCATCACGAACGGCTTCTCTTCGATTCCGTTCAGCCGGGCCACCGTCACCGCATTCAGCGCGCTCTCCGGCTGTTCTTCATGCTTGAAGAAAGCAAAGACCTCGCGCTGTGCGCTTTGCGTCTTTAATTCCTGGGCCATCTGCTCCAGGTTGGGCTGGCTGTACTCCGGCTCGCGAAACCGGTAATAGACAAAGTCCGCCGTGGCAACCTTGGGGACAACGATCTTCTCGCTCTCCGCCCAGCACAGCGCGGCGTTCTTGCTTTTCAAGATGTCGTACACCGGGTCCGTAAACCAGCTCTCATGCCGGAACTCAAACGCGAACTTGTAGGCCTGTGGCAACAGTTGCGCAAACGTCCGCAGCAACCCGAAATCAGCCCTCAGGTTCGGTGGCGTCTGAATCAAGATCGGCCCCAGCTTGCCCGACTGCCGCATCGGCTCCATGCTCTGCAGAAAGAACCGCATTGAATCGTCTGCATCTTTCAGCCTTTTGAAATGTGTGATCGACTGGTGCACCTTGGCGGCAAAACAGAAGTCCGCGGGAGTCGCTCCCACCCAGCCGGCAATGGCGCTGGCCGTAGGCATGCGGCGAAACGTGGCGTTGAGCTCGACAGCATTGAGCCGCGTCGCGTAGAACTCCAGGAACCGCTTCGACGGCAGCTGCTGGGGAAAAAACGCGGGCTTCCAGCTTGCGTAGGACCAGCCGGAAGTGCCGATGTGCAGATTCATTCCCCTGAAGTATAGAAGTCCTGGCGTGGCAGGAGCAACGCGCTCACGACAAACAAAAAGCCCCAGCGTTGCCGCCGGGGCTTCAAACATCAACGACGCAACCTACCAGGTCAATCGTAAACGCATCTGCATCGACCGTCCGATGGAGTTGCTGAACAGCTGGTTCTGGAACGTCTGTGTTTGTCCTGCTTTCAGGAACGTTCCGCTGTTGACCGTCCGTGCCGGCACGGCGTCAAGATTGATCGTATTCAACGCGTTAAACATGTCCACGCGATATTCAAAATTGCTTCGTTCAGAAATTCTGAATTTCTTCGCGATGGACAGGTTCAGCGTATCCGTAGCCGGAGCCCGCAATGCGTTCCTGCCTACCGTATTTGCGTTGGGCAGGCCGATACCTTCGATCCAGTGGACTGTCTTGGGATCCCAGCAGGCAGCGCCGCCGGTGGGTCCCCGTGAAGGATCGAAGACATCCGGGTTCGAAAATCCCAGAGGACACGCTGCATCCCGCTGGGCGCGAGTGTTGAGCGGAGCCGCCTGGTTGCTGATGTCCGGGCGGTCTGACAACGTGTTGCCGTCCCCATTGCGGTCGCCGGTGCCGTTGCCCATAGTAAAGGGTTGGCCACTTTCCCAGTGCGGAATCGCGGCAATGCTCCATCCTCCGAAAGCCTGGCCCAGCAATCCCGTCTTGGGACCGCGAATGTCCCAGTAGATCGCGAGTGCTGCCACGTGCCGGCGATCAAAGTCGGAGGGGGCG
>JBGPZS010000273.1:0-5629 GCA_041493865.1 Terriglobia bacterium | reverse complement strand
CTTCATCATCCTGCGAGAGCCCAATCACCGTGACGGAATCGTTCGCCAGAGCATTCAGGTATGGCAGTGCCAGTTGGCAGGTAGGACAGTCGGTCTCAAAGAAGACCACCAGGGCTTTCTTGCCGGGCTGAAGGCCAGGGATCGCTGGTGCATTCTGCAACTGCGGCATGGTAAGTAAGATAGAAGAGCGGCCCTGAAGTTACAAATCTACTCGTTGGGCCTGTTTACTCGATGAACCTGTTTATTCGATGAACCTGGCATCGGCAGCGCATTGCAGCCTTCATTCATAGCGCAACGCTACCAGCGGGTCGATTCTTGTAGCACGCAACGCGGGAACCAGCGTTGCCGCCATCGCCACGGCAGCAAGCACGGCTACTCCCAGAAAGAACGCAAGCGGATCGCCTGCGCTGATGCCAAAGAGAAAACGTGACAACGCCCGTGCAGCTCCCACGCTGCCCAGCAAACCGATGCCAAGTCCAACCAGCGTCAGCACCGCCCCGCGGCGCATTACCATTTTCAAGACGTCCGCACGCTGCGCGCCCAGGGCCATGCGGATACCGATCTCCTGCGTGCGCTGCGTAACCGAGTACGCGATCACGCCGTAGATCCCCACCGCGGCCAGCACCAGGGCCAGTGCGCCAAAGCCGGTGAGCAGCAGGGTACGGAAGCGCGGCTGGGCCACCGATTGGCCCAACAGATCTTCCAGCGTAAACGCGCGCCGTACGACGACATCTTTGTCCACCGAGTGGACTGCACGCTCCATCACCGGCGCCAGGTCCGCCGCAGGTTTGCTTGACCGCGCCAGTAAGAAGAACGTCGTGCTGGAATTCTGAGTGTAAGGTTCGTAATATGCCGGCCCTGCTTCAACCTCTGTTCCCCAGTACTTCAAGTCTCCCACCACGCCAACGATATCCATATATGGATCAGTATTGGAGGGGCCGCTGGCCCGGATTTTCTGGCCGATTGGGTCTTGGCCCGGAAAATACCGGCGTGCCAGCGATTCACTGATGATGGTGACCGGTGGAGATTGGGAGGTATCATCCTGGTTAAAGAACCGCCCGCGCAACAGCGGCGCACCCAGGGCGCGAAAGTAGTCCGGGCTGATCCTGGGCTCCGTGGTGCTGGGGAACTCCTGATCGCTCCAGGGCCGTCCGGCGATACTAAAAGTGTCGTCCTCCCCTCCCTGGTTGGGCGGAAGACTGTCCGAGATCGCCGCGTACTGAACGCCGGGTAGCTGGCCCACGCTCTCTATCACGCGCTGGTAGAAGCTGATAATTCCGTTGTAGTATGCCTGCGGGTTTTCCCCTTTGCGGACCGCTTTGGGAGTCACCACCATGGTAACCACGTTGGCGGGAGGCGCGGTGGCGCCAACGTTCACTCTTTGCAATGACGCAAAGCTGCGCAGCAACAGGCCGGCCGCAACCAGCAGGACGAGCGAAAGCGCAATCTCCGCGATCACCAGCACCGCACGCGTACGATGGTGACCGGCGCCGGCTGGTCCGCTGCGTCCGCCTTCCTTCAGTGGCGCCTGCAAATCCCGGCGCGCGCTTTCGATGGCCGGGACCATACCGAACACAACTCCCACTACTACGGAAATCGCCACGGTGAATAGCAGCACGCTCCAGTCAAGCTGGACCTGAAAGGCCAGCGGAACATTGGCCGGGTTGAAAACACGAAACATGCGCACACCGGCAAAGGCCAGCACCATGCCGGCGGCAGCGCCGGTGAGCGAAAGCAAAACGCTTTCCGTGAGCAGTTGCTGCACCAGCCGGCGCCGCGCCGCACCCAGGCTCAGGCGGACGGCCATTTCCCGCTCCCGGGTGCTGCCCCGGGCCAGCAGCAGGTTGGCAATGTTGACGGTGGCAATCAGCAACACCGCCAGCACCGCGGCAAACATCATGAACAACGCCGGCCGCAAATTGCCCACGATAGAGTTCCGCAGCGATTCAACGGGCATGCTCAGGTTGGCATAGGAATGCGGGTTGGCGCGCTCAATGTTGCGCCCGATTAAGTTGGTTTCCGCCTGCGCCTGCTCCAGAGTTGTCCCTGGCCGCAGACGGCCAATCCCCTGTAAAAAGAAAGGTCCGCGGCGCGTGACTTTGAGATGCAGGTTCTGCCACATCTCCATATTGGCGCTGGGAAATCCAAAGCCTTCATTGACCACGCCGGCAATGGTTGCGGGGTTGCTGTTCACTTCAATCACGCGCCCAATCACTTCACGGCTTCCCTTAAAACGCCGCTGCCAGAGCGAGGCGCTGATCACTACCAGATTAGGGCTGGCTGCGGAATCGTCGCCCGGCTGGAAGGTGCGGCCCAGGACCGGCTTCATGCCGAGAATGGAGAAAAAGTCCGCGGTCACGGCTGCCCCGGCCACCTGTTCGGCTTCGCCCTCACCGGTGAGCGTGAAGCGGCTTCTGCCGTACGCGGCCACTTGCTCAAAAGCCGTATTGCCGTTCTGCCAGTCCACAAAGTCAGCGATCGACAGGTTGCCTCTCGGACTGTTCTGCGGAGAAAAATTCATATGCACCGCGGCGATACGGCCCTCGTCAGGATAAGGCAGCGCACGGTAGAGAAGCCCATACACAATGCCGAACATCGCGGAGTTGACGCCGATCCCGAGCGCCAGCGTGAGCACGGCCACCGCCGTGAAGCCCGGCGCCTTGCGCATCATGCGCAGGCCATAACTGATGTCGGTACGAAAATCATGGATAAATTGCAGCTTGCGTGCGTGGCGTCCTTCCTCTTTGTATCTTTCCCTCGCGCCGAACTCAAGCCGCGCGGCGCGAAGGGCCTCCGCGCAAGACATGCCGGTTTTCTCCAGGTCCCTGGCGCGCATGGCCAGATGAAATTCGAGTTCATCATCCATGTCACGGTCAAGTTGTGTGCGGTGAAGCAGGCGGTCCCACAAAAGTCGAATCCATCGCAACATGCCTACACCTCCTCCGCCGTAGTGCAAAGCACGGAGCTCATGGCGGAGACCAGCCGGTTCCAACTGTCCGTCTCCGCGCGCAAACGCTTCTCGCCGGGCCGGGTCAGCCGGTAGTATTTTGCCCGGCGGTTGTTTTCTGAAGTGCCCCACTCGCTCGCGAGCAGCCCCTGCTCCTCCAGCCGGTAAAGCGCTGGATAAAGGGCCCCCTGCTCCACCAGAAGCGCGCCGCCGGAAATCTGTTCAATGCGCAGCAACACGCCGTAACCGTGCAACGGACTGAGCGATACAGACTTAAGGATCAGCAGATCCAGCGTTCCGGGCAGAAGATCGGCCTGCTTTGCCATGGGTCCTCCAGTTCATTTTAGACGGTCTTCTCCTAAGAAGGTTAGGAGTAAGCCAGAAATTCTTTCTCGACTGTTTTTTCGCGACTGTCTCATGCGAGGTGGCGCAGGGACTTGCTTCCCGCCGCGAAGTGCCCGGCGAGTGTATGCTACTAGGATGGAAAAGAAACCGCCCACTGACGATCCGCAGAACCGTTTTGCTGAGGTGATCCGGAAATCACAGCAACGCCGCGTTGAGCTGAACAACAAAGCCCGGAGGAAGCAGATGGAAGACATTGAACTGCCTCCCCGCGATGAGGAAATCGTTGACCCCAAGGATGAGGATGAGCCGGGAGTCTAGCTCACGGGGCGCTGCCGGACGCATCCATCGTGCCTGGTCGCATCCGCCCCCGCGGTGCAGCGTGCACGCTGCACCATGAGAGCGCCCGCGCTCTCTAATATTTAGGCACTTTAGGATCGATGCGGTCAGCCCATGCAAGAATCCCACCGGCCAGGTTCTTGGCCTTGGTAAATCCAGCCTCTTGCAGGAACCCCACGGCCCTGGCGCTTCGGGCCCCGGAGCGGCAATGGACCACCATTTCCTTGCTGGGATCAAGTTCATCCATGCGCCGCGGAAGATCATTCAACGGGATCAGCACGCCATTAAGGTTGCAGATGTTGTATTCATGCGGCTCGCGCACGTCGAGAATGACTAAATCTTCTTTGGCGTCGAGACGTTGTTTCAGTTCTTCCACGCTGATTTCAGGAACACTGGTGCTCACAGGTTTTTCTTGACCTCGCAGTCCGCAGAACTCTTCGTAATCAATGAGTTTAGTCACAGTTGGGTGAGTTCCGCAAACCACGCAGTCAGGATTTTTGCGCAGCTTGAGTTCGCGGAACTTCATGCCCAGCGCGTCTACCAGCAACAGCCGGCCGATGAGCGGCTGGCCGGTGCCCAGAATCAGCTTGATGGCTTCCGTGGCCTGAATCAGGCCGACCAGGCCGGGCAGAATACCGAGCACCCCGCCTTCAGCGCAGGAGGGCACCAGGCCCGGCGGTGGCGGCTCAGGATACAGGCAGCGATAGCACGGACCATCCTTGGCGGCAAAAACACTGGCCTGCCCCTCAAAACGGAAGATCGATCCATAAACGTTAGGCTTGCCGGTAAAAACGCAGGCATCATTCACCAGGAAGCGCGTGGGGAAGTTATCTGTCCCATCCACGATGATGTCGAAATCGGAAAAGATCTGGAGCGCGTTCTCGCTGGTGAGCCTGGTGTCAAACGTCTTCACGTTGACAAAGGGATTGATGGCCGCGATTTTCTCCCTGGCTGAGTCCAGCTTGGGGCGGCCAACGTCGCTGGTGAAATGGATCACCTGGCGCTGCAGGTTGGTGAAATCCACCACGTCAAAGTCGACCAGCCCCAGGGTCCCCACGCCGGCCGCGGAGAGATATAGCGCCAGCGGCGAACCCAGCCCTCCGGTCCCAATGCAGAGCACGCGGGCGGCTTTGAGCTTCTGCTGCCCTTCCATTCCGACCTCAGGCATGATCAGGTGGCGGGAATAGCGGAGCACTTCTTCGTTGTTCAATGAGGGAAGCTCGTGGGGCGCCAATGTTGTCGCCATGGGGGAATCCTTTCAATTCATTCAATCGATCTTAATTGGGCGCGAAACAGATGCGATCTGTGCCCGCTGCGGTACCGGCTTTCAGTGAGACTAGCGGCCGGAGGGCGGCATCAAACATCGGGCCATTTTAGGCATCGGCCCCGGCGGTAATGAAGCGGGTGAAATCATTGAAATATTATATAGGTTTAGATGGCATAGAGCAGCGAGCGCTGGTTCGCCACGATCTCAATGCTCTCTGCTTCGAAGATTTTCTTGTCTTCAGACCCTAGTAGCACATAGGAAGCGGTTGAGGTAGGCGTCCCCCGCTCCACGCTTGTAATCACGTAAGAACAATCAAACCAGTGGGCTTCCGCCAGGTCGGTGGAAGAGTAATGCGGCAAGTGGTCGGGATGGGAGTGGTAAAAACCGATAATGCTTTCTCCCCGATTGCGCGCCAGCTTCAGTGCGGCGATCACCTGCTCCGGATTGATGCTGTAACGGTCAGCCGGTGAATCAATACGCATGTTTTCGCAGGTCAGGGTCATGGTCACCTGGCGGTGCCCATCCACTATATTGCCAAGAAGAATGCCACAGCACTCATGGGGATAGCTGCGCTTGGCTTCCCAGCGAATTAGATCGTAGTCAGCCTTGCTGATCTTCAACATTGCGGACTTCTCCTGGGAAGTGGCGGCTTCACCAGTCATCCGGCCAGAACGATCCGATAAAGAAAGCTTCAAAAATTGTGCAAACGAAGGGGCACCATATTAGATGATCCG
>JBGPZS010000390.1:0-4364 GCA_041493865.1 Terriglobia bacterium | reverse complement strand
GTAGAAGAGACGCTATGAGCGGCCACGCCTCATGGTGTGAATAGGCTTTAGGTCTTTGAAATCAAGCAATTAGCCATTGGCAGTTCGCAATTAGCAAGTCCGGGCAAATACATGGGAATTCGACCCCGGAACGCGGCGAAAAAAGGGCTTCGACTGTCTTATGACTGTCTTGACGAATGGCACTTCGCCTTTTGTTTGCAACAAGCGTGCCTAAGGGGGGTGGGGGTCTGGCTGACGGACGCAGGCAGAGGGCCACAAGAATCTGGTGATCGGGTGATCGCCGACATCGGGTGATCGGAAAACCGAAACCTGTCACCACAAAGGAAATAGAGGAACACGGCGCCGGTGGTAGAATCCGCGCGTAGTCTCCGCAAAGATCGTAAGTAAGCAAAGATCGTCAGTTAGCAAAGATCGTCAATAAGCAAGGAGAGCCTGTGAAACGCATCGCTCATCTCATCGTCTTGATTGCGCTTTTGGGAGCGGGTTGGTCTGCCAAGGCGCAGGGGCCGCTTGGTTATGTCAACGTCCCGCTGATCGGGCAGAAGACCAACGTGTGGTGCTGGGCCGCCAGCGGCGAGATGGCCATGCAGTATTTTGGGGTGAACGTACAGCAGTGCACTGAAGCCACGTTTCAGTTTGGCCAGGCACAGGGCGTGAACTGCTGCCCTACGCCGGCCGCGGTTTGCGTGAGCGGCGGCCAGGTGGTGATAAGCCATTACGGCTTCACCTACCAGCAGCTGGGCGGCAACCAGGCGCTGACACCGGCGCAGATTGAAGACCAGATCGCCAAGCGCCACGAGCCCTGGATCTTCAATCCTTATTGCGCCAACTCCGGCGACTGCGGCTCATGGGGACACGTGCTTACCGGCGTGGGTTACTTTGCGCCCTTTCAGGGGCTGCCCAATATCGCCGCGTTTCCTGGCCTGTTCTTCCTGATTGTGAATGATCCCTGGCCGCCGAATACCGGCAGCTTCTACCTTGAGTTCTATCCCAGCTACAAAGCGGGTTGCTGGTGGGGCAATGGCAGTTGCACCGGCTACGCTGAAGGCTGGGACATCTACGACATCGTGCCGCCGAAGCCGCAGCCGCCGAAAGTGAAGTTCCCTACGCTGGTGGCCAAGTACATACCGCCGGAAGACGTCCGCGCGCTGCTGGCGGGCGATCCGAATCCGGAGAAGATAGCCGAGCTTTCCTGGCGATTGGTGCGTCCGGCGCTGACGGAAGAAGCAGCCACGAACCTTGGGTTTGAGTCTGCGGCCGCCGCCGAGCGGGCCCGCATCACGCGCCCAGTGGAGCAGTTTGATATTTCGCTGGCCCGGCTGCGCGCGTGGAAGCCGCAAAGCGACGTGGAGCCTCTGCTGGAGCACACACCGTCATTGCTCGTCCCGGTGGAGGCCGGCGGACGCATGCGCGCCAGCATACGGCTGCGTCAGGAAGAAAAACGCTGGCGCCTTTCCGCCATTGGCAGTCCGCAGTTCACGGCTGCGTGGGAAAGGGCGCACGCTGCCGGAGGCGAGTTCATTGTGTTCGTACAGGGTCTGGAAGTGGCGTTTGCGGGAAAGCGCGCCGGCGGCAAGCTGACGCTGATCTCGCTGTTCAATGATCCGGAGCTTCGCCAGAAAGAAGGCGAGGAGATGCCCGCGAACCGCGCCCTGGCCGCTCTGGCGGAGGCCGCTGCCGGATATCGTGGCAATGGCGCTACGCTGGCAAATCGCACACAGAGATAACACCATGAGTCCCGCCAAAAAGAAAACCGCTCCCAACGAAAAAGTAGAGCTGTATGACGCGTTGATCAAGACCAACCCAAAAATCGAGCGCAAAGGCGCTGCCAATCCTTACACCGCCCTCAACGGAAACATGTTTACCCTTCTGCATCAATCGAAGACGCTGGCCATAAGGCTGGCTGAGAAAGAACGCAGCGCGTTTCTCAAGAAATACAAGACGAATCTCTTTGAAGCCTACGGCGTCGTCATGAAAGAGTATGTAACGGTCCCCGATTCCTTGCTGAAGAACACGAAAGAGCTGCGGAAGTATCTTGAATTGAGCTACGAATATGCCCAGACGCTGAAACCCAAGGCGACGAAAAAGAAGTCCTGACCGGCGGGCTGAGTGTCTCAGGGGCCATTGCATTACTTCCGCATTCCATCTCCAAGCAACTTCCCGGTTACTTTCGGGTTTCATCCTTCGGAACCAAGCTCATGACTTGACCCGCTACGGAAGAGGCCCCATGATGAGCACGGTTCACAATCCTTAACGCAGTCCCGAGAGAGGAGCGCAGTGCAGATGAAGAAAGCCTTTGTTTCGCTACTTGCTGTTGCCCTGTTGTTCTATGTGGCGCCGACGGCGCAAGCCGCAAACTGGATTTATCTGGGCCAGTCGCATGTTGACGGCCAGCACGACCATGACAATATCGAAGTCGGCAAGGCCGCCGGACGTTATCGCTTCCTGCAGATTCGCGTCAACAACGCGCCGATAGAGTTTGACCATATCGTCGTGCATTACGGAAATGGCGAACCAGAGGTACTGCATGTGCGTGAATTCATCCGCGCCGGCGCCAGGAGCCGCGCTATCGCCCTGCAAGGTGACCGCTTCGTACGGAGCTTTGAAGTGTGGTACGGCAAGGCCCGTCCAAACTCAGCCCGGCCGGAAGTCAGTCTCTTCGGCCAGCGGTAGAACACATTCCATCATCGACGGAAATCGGCCAATAGTGTCCGGCATGCGCGCAGCGTGCCGGGCATTTCTTATGCTTGGGAGCCGGAGCAATTCGAGCATTCCCGGGTTTACAACTTGCTGATGAAAGAGGTAGGCTTATCGGCCACACAGCGAGGTGCGTGATGAGTCGTGGAACCTATTTTGCAGCGATTGTCGGACTTGGCTCTATCTTGTCATTGCCCGCAGGTCTTACCAGCGTTCCCGCCGCCGCAGCGCCGGCGAGTGAAACCATGACTGATCGCTGCAGCGCGGAAGTAGCCTTCGTGCCAACATATGACGCGCACCCCAATGCGCACGGCACCATCGTTCTTAAGCGCGACAAGGACGGCAACACTCCCTGGTCGCGTCCTTTTACGGTCAAGACCGGTGACGACGGGCACATTCGCTGGTGGTGCCACTCCACCATCGGCAACGAGTTTGATCCCGGCACCTGGCGGGTCAAGGTGAGCGAAAAAGAGATCACCGCGTGTCTGGAGGAAGTTTTCACTGACAAGCCTCCCCAGGGCAACCCGGACTGCAAGAAAGCGATCAAGCTGGGCTCTTCAGCCTTTGCCGGATGGACGCCGGAGCGTTCTCGCTGCGGCAATCACACCACGCGGATTCGCGCGCGACTTGGTCCTGACCGTCTGCTGCAGACCGAATGCCTGGGACACTAGTTTCCGTTGCGGTCCTATTCGCCCTCGTCCGGCACGCCCAGCTTACCCAGACGATAGCGCAGCGCATTCCGTGACAACCCCAGCAAGCGCGCGGCCTGGCTCTTGTTGCCATTGGCACGGCGCAGGGCTTCGCGGATCATGTTGTCTTCCCACTGCTCCAGCGTCATGCCTTCCGGCAAGAACTGGTCTTGGGCGGAAGATGGCGCAGCGCTGTTCTTTCCGTGGGTCGTATCCAGCTGAATGTCTTTCGCGTCGATCACCGGCCCAGTCGAGAGTGCCACGGCACGCTCCACGCTGTTCTCAAGCTGGCGGACGTTGCCCGGCCAATGATAGTCCATCAGCACGGCAAGGGCGGCCGGAGTAATGTCTTCGATCTCTTTCTCGTTTTCCGCAACAAAGCGCGCAAGAAAGTGATTGACCAGGTCGGGGATGTCTTCCTTGTGTTCGCGCAGCGGCGGGATATCGATGGGCACCACGTTAAGCCGGTAATACAGGTCCTCGCGGAACGTGCCTTCTTCCAGAGCGGCGCGCAGGTCGCGATTGGTGGCGGCGATCATGCGCACATCCACCTTTAGCGTTTTCGTCCCGCCCAGGCGCTCGAACTCGCGCTCCTGCAGCACGCGCAGCAGCTTCACCTGGATGGGCGCGGGCACGTCGCCGATTTCGTCCAGAAAGAGCGTGCCCTTGTTGGCCAGCTCGAACTTGCCCGGTTTGCTGGCCAGGGCGCCGGTAAACGCTCCGCGCTCAAAACCGAAGAGCTCGCTTTCAAAAAGCGTGTCGGGGATGGCGGTGCTGTTGATCTTGATGAACGGCCCGGAGGCGCGCCGCGAGTTCTGATGGATGGCCCGCGCGATCAGGTCTTTGCCCACGCCGGTCTCTCCGGCCAGCAGAACCGTAGCGCGCGTCGGCGCCACCCGCATGACCGTAGCGAAAATCTCCTGCATCGCCGGACTTCGTCCGACGATGTTGTCGATTTCGTAGCGCCGGCCCAGCTCT
>JBGPZS010000387.1:0-4387 GCA_041493865.1 Terriglobia bacterium | reverse complement strand
GCGATCCTTTGTTCGACCAGCCTGCGCGAGATCAGCGCGCACGACCTGCCGCCGATCATCCATGCCGATCCCAAGACCGCGCACATTCCCGTGATCGCGCTGGGCGATGGCGGCGACCAGGCGCTGATGGAGGCCTTCCGCTCCGGCTGCGCCGATTACGTGGACAAGCGGCTGGGCCCGGAGCTGATCGCGGCGCAGATCAAGACGTTCTTGCGCAGCAACGCTGAAGGGTTCCATCCGGTGCAGATGATGGGCTCGTCGGATGAGGGGCTGAGCGGCAGCCTTTCCCATCTCGATTTGCCGGGCGTGGTGCAGATGCTGGTGCACTCGCGCCAGACCGGCTCGCTTTCCGTGAATGCCGGGGCCATTGACGGGATCATCTTCTTTGAGAACGGCAACATTACGCATGCGGAGAGCGGCGACCTTATTGGGGACGACGCTGTGGTCCACATTGTGAAGTACTGCAACGGCGTGGAGACCGGATCGTATAAATTCCTGCCGGGAGAGAGCGCAGCCACACGGACCGTGCTCCGTTCCGCTACGGAGCTGATGCTGGAAGCCCTGCGCGAACTGGATGAAGCCGCACAGGACAACGGCGATGGAGGTTTTCGATGAGCACCACTCCCACTGTCTACTTTATTGACGACAGTGCGACCATGCGCGAGGTGATCAAGATCGCTTTCCGGCGGGAAAACATCAACGTGGTGGCCTGCCAGGATGCCGCGACTGCGCTGACCGAGATTGAAGCGGCCAGGCCGGACATTGTCATCACCGACGTGATCATGCCGGACAAGGACGGCTACGACGTCTGCCAGCATATAAAATCGCATCCAGACCTGGCGAAGACGCCGGTAATACTGATGTCGGGCGTGGTGAACCGCGCGGTGGCGGAGAGAGCTTTTGCCGTGAAGGCCGATGAGCTGCTGCGTAAACCTTTCCAGCCGCAAGACCTGATTGCCCGAGTCAAGCATCTGCTCAAGCCCAACGGTGCGCCGGCCCCCACGCCCGCCGCGGCCGCAAACGCAGCCGTCGCATTGAGCAGTATTTTCTCCGCTGCAGGTGCGCCCATACCCCCGCGTTCGGCTCCCGCGCCTGCCCCGGTGCAGCAACGCGCTGTGGCAGTGGCAGCGCCGGCTCCGGCTCCGGCAGTACCTTTGCCGATTACAGCCGCAGCGGCTGTTCCCGCGCCGCCGCAGATTCCGGTGGCAGCGCCAGTGACGATCCCGACAATTGCGCTTCCTGCATCCGCAGCAGCGGCGCCTGCGCCTGCTGCTCTTGCTCCGGCCGGGCCAGCGCCCGTAAAAGCGGCAAACCTCAGTGACGCAGGCAAGCTGAAAATCGAGATTCTGAGACTGGAAGGCCTGGTCAAAAAGCTCCAGTCAGAGTTGCAGGCCGAACGCGAGTACTCAAGAGCGCTTGAGGCCCACGTGAAGACTTTGCAGGAAACCGATTAGCGCTCGCTCCGTTCCTCTGGAGTCTCATCGCGATTTTGAAACGGACTGCGCCGGCTGGTCCATCCCGGTTCCGCGCTGGGCCACTCCGGGAATGGTAACGGGCAAGCGTCCGCGATATGGAATCTCGCCGAACAGGGCTTTGACTGCACTCATCTCGGAAGTAAACGCGTTGGAGTAAGCGCAGACGTAGTTTTCAATCTGGGGGAAATCCGATAAAAAGTAAGGCGAGCCAAAACTGACCACTACCGTTTTTTCGCGCCTGGCCTGAAGGATAGATTGCAGCAAAGCGGCTGTGGCGTCGGGCATGGAGATGGTGTTCACGCCGGTGGCCCCTTCTCTTCGTACCGCCCTGCCAGGGACAGGCACCAGATAGATAGCGGCCAGAACATTTTCGGCCTCGTTGACGGCGCTTTGGATTTCCGGAGCACTGCCTGCGGCGATGCGCGGGTCTACGAAGATCACACGCACGTCGGGCGCGCGCGCTCGCAGTTCGCGCTGCAGCTGTCGCCCGTTATCACTCCTCACATCGTCAGTAAAGATGATGCACAGCAGTTTGCTTCCTTCCTTCTGGACGGCGCCATAGGCCGGAGTAGAAGCCAAAGCACCCTGCCGTTTGAGCGGCAGCATGCGGCCATTTTCGCGGACCAGCGTGATGGAGGAATCAGCTATCTGCTGCGCAAACGCCAGGTTTTCCGGGCTGGAAATAATGGACGACATGGTATTGATATCGACCTGGGTGGCGCGGTTCAGTCCAACGCTGGCCTTGGCCCGCAAAATCTTCAAGACAGATTCGTCGATGCGTTTCTCTGAAATCTCGCCTTTGCGCACGGCGTCAACCAGGCCCTTGTATGCGCCATCAAGATCAGAGAAGAGAAGGAACATGTCATTGCCGGCCTTCAAAGTGTCCAGCGCAGCGTGCCGCGCCGCCGCGGAACCGCCTTCCGGGTACACGCTGGTGAGTCCGCCCATATCCATCGCATCGGTGACGACCAATCCCTTGAAACCAAGCTGCTGCTTCAGGATTCCCGTCACAATCGCGCTGGAGTTTGTGGCGACGCGGGAGGTATCCGGCTCAAGCGAGGGGGCCGTTACATGCGCTACCATCACGGCATCCGTCCCGGCGTCGACAGCGGCGCGAAAGGGTGGAAGATCGATCTGCTCAATCTGCTCGCGGGTTCGATTCACTGCCGCTACTCCCAGGTGCGAGTCAGTCGCCGTGTCTCCGTGTCCGGGGAAATGTTTGGCCGCGGTCAGAAGCCCGGAGCTGCGGGCGCCGCGGACATAGGCGCTCACCAGCGCGCCCACCAGGGCGGGATCTTCGCCAAACGAGCGCGTGTTGATGACAGGATTGGCTGGGTTCGAGTTGACGTCAGCGATGGGCATGAGGTTCCACTGCACGCCGATGGCGCGAGACTCCTGCGCCACCACGCGCCCGAACCCCTCCGCCAGTTCCGGTTTGCCGGCAGCGCCGAAGGCCATGCTGTGCGGGAATACCGTTGTTCCATTCAAGCGCATGGAGACGCCGCGTTCGTAGTCGGCAGCCACGAGCAAAGGCACTTTGGCGGCACGCTGAAGCTGGTTGATCAGCATGGCAGCTTCATAGGGCTCGCTCTTGGAAAGCGATGGGCCATCCGCGGACACGGTAAGCAGAACAGAGCCCAGGTGGTAGCGCTCGATCTGCTCCAGCCATTTCAGATATTCGGGGTTCTTGATGTTCACAAACTGGGGCATGATCAGCCGGACCATGAACATCTGTCCCACTTTTTCCTCGAGCGAGAGCTTCTTGAGCGTTTTTTGCGCCCACTTTTCGCCATCGCGATCGACGTGAACCGGCGTCACATGCTGAAACTCGCTGGCCGCAACAGGAGAGGACAGGGCCAGCAAACAGATGCCGGCGAACACCAACTTTTCCACCATGGCGCAACCATATCAGAAATGGCGCGGACGGTTGGCGGGAATTTGCAGCACTGTAGAGCAACGGCAGACGTGGTTTCGCGGGCGTTGACCTTGCAGGCGCTCCCTTGTTGGCTAAGCGGTTTCCCTGGGTCACGCAGGAGCGTTGATCTGCTAGTCTGGCCGTGAGCCGCGAGCCTGGGCCGCAAAAAGAATCGGAGAGCGTATGCCACTGACCGTGACTGACTGGATCGTGATAGCCGGCTACCTGCTGATCAACCTGGCCATCGGCATTTATTACCGGCGGCGCTCGGGCGGCAACACAGAGGAATTTTTTGTTTCCGGACGCAATGTCTCCTGGTGGCTGGCCGGCACGTCCATGGTAGCGACGACGTTTGCCGCGGACACACCTTTGTTCGTGAGCGGTGTGATCGCCACGCAGGGAATCGCAGGCAACTGGATCTGGTGGACCTCATGCCTGGGCGGCATGCTGACGGTCTTCTTCTTTGCCCGTTACTGGCGGCGGGCGGAAGTCCTGACTGATGTGGAGTTGACGGAAATTCGCTATGGCGGGAAACCAGCCGCATTCCTGCGCGGATTCAAGGCAGTCTACCTCGGGCTGCTCATGAATTGCCTGATCCTGGGCTGGGTCACCAATGCCATGGTCAGCATTATTGCGGTGCTGTTGGGGCCGCTGATCGCGCAGGGGAAAGTGGTGGAGCTTGCCCTGGGCGGGCACACACTGCTGCATTACACGCTGGGCTCGCCCAGCCATACGGCGCTGCTGATCTGCATTTTTGTGCTGATTCCGTTTACCGGCATTTACACCTCCATCGGAGGCTTGTGGGGCGTGCTGGTGACGGACCTGTTTCAATTCATTTTGAAGATGACCATGGTGGTGGTGCTGGCCTGGGTGGCCGTGGTGAAAATCGGTGGGATGCAGGCGCTGAAAGTTCAGTTGCAGGTTGTGGGCGAAGCGGTGCACAAAACCGGAGCGCAGACTTCCAACCCGCTGTCCTTCTTTCCCGATTTCCATTCGG
>JBGPZS010000406.1:0-4239 GCA_041493865.1 Terriglobia bacterium | reverse complement strand
GGACATTCAAGACTGGTACAACAAACACCAGAAAGAGCTTGAAGGACAGGAAGAAGTGGGCCTGAGCGAGATTATGGTTTCCACGCAGCCGGCAAGGCAGAATATAGAGGACAAAGACAAGCAGGGCGCGGCGCAGGACAAACCGCTTCCTGAAGATCCGGCCAAAGTGGCCGAAGCCGAGGCCAAAGCCCAAGGGCTGCTGGAACAATTAAAAAAAGGCGCCAAGTTTGACGAACTGGCCAAGAAAAGCTCTGATGGCCCAACCGCCTCGCAGGGTGGAATGCTGGGCAATTTTAAGCGCGGCGAGCTTGCCAAAGACCTGGAAGAAAAAACGTTCTCTCTCAAACCAGGAGAGACCACAGACGTGATTCGGACCAGGCAGGGATTCATCATCCTGAGGGTAACGGGACATCGCCCGGCCGGTGTGCCTCCAGTCAAGGACATTTCAGATCGTATACGTGAAGCCATTTATTCTGAGCGACTGGAGCCCGCGGCCCGCGCTTATCTCACCAAACTGCGCGAGCAGGCCTATATCGATATCAAGACGGGATTCGCCGACACAGGCGCAAGCCCCAACCAGGGCAACAAACCCACAATCGTCGCGGCCACCACCGAGGGCAATCATCCGGGCAAGCCTGCCAAGAAGAAGAAAAAGTTCCTGGTTTTTTAGCCGACTCCTGATTCGCACCGGCAAAACCAGCTTTGATGTCGCGCAACCATAGTACGTAACCCAGTTACGCAATCCGAGTGACGCAACCCAGGTTTGCGCTGCTTCAAGCTGACCTGCACAACCCCGGCAGTTCCCAATGCTTCCAACCAATGTTATGGATGTGAAATCCTGGATCGCCATTGTCGCTAATTTCGTCGTGATTGCAGGGCTGATCTCATATGGGTTCAACCTTTTCGCGGACTATCACTCCACCGGACGCTGGGCCAAGAACATCACGGGCTTGCTTGCCGGAGTGGGCATGCTTGCGCTCGCGGCCTCCATGCTATTGACGCCGCGCAATGCCATGGTCATCCTGCAGGTAGCCCAGACAGGGGCGGCCCGCGTGTTTCTGATTATCAGCAGCGTGCTGCTGATGGCTGCCATCGCGGCCTTCGGCATCATCAACTATTCCAGGCCGCTGCGGCTCTGGCATCAGCGGCGCATCGGCAGGGACCTGCGGCGCGGACTTCCCCGGATAAACTGACCATCCGCTCGCGCTCAGGCGGAAGCCGCTTCTTTGATCTTTCCTTTGCATTCCTGCCGGCCGCGTCTAGAATGTGCTGCTATGCGAAACCTCTCGATTGCGACGTCATGTTTCATCCTTGCCTTGACCGCCTGGGCGCAGCAGGCGCAGGCGCCCGTGGAAATTACCTCTGAACCCAGCCACCACCAGGTGTTGAGCAACATGTACGTGCGCGTTTTTGCGGTTTCTGCCGATCCCGGAAAATCGACCTTGATGCACCGCCACGGCCACGACTATCTTTCCGTCTCCATCGGTGACGCCCAGATCACCAACACCAAGGAAGGCGCGCAGCCTGTCACCGTCAACTTCAAAGATGGCGACGTCAGGTTTACCGCGTCTCCACTGGTGCACGCCGTAGCCAACACCGGCGACAAGACGTTTCGCAATCGCACGATCGAGATAATGCAGCCCACAACCAATGCGAAGGCGTGCGCGGAATCCTGTGCCATTCCGGTGCCGTGCGACTCCGCTGACAAAGCCGCATGCCCTTCCGTGGTCAAGCTCTTCACCGCCGATCAATGGTCGGTCACGCTGGTGACCCTGCCGGCGGGCGCAAAATATGCGCAGCACACGCACCTGGCAAACTACCTCAACGTGCCCCTGGCTGATGCCGACGTGACGGTCAAAAAGCAGGACCAAGCGGAGACGATAGTCCACTATAAGACCGGGGAGGTCACATGGAACAATCCTGTGGTGCATGCCGCGACTAATAGCGGCAAGACCATGGCCCGCTTGGTGGTGCTCGAATTCCGCGGCCGGCCCGCGGGCGAGGGATCGGAATCCATGGCTCCTAAAGATGCCCCCAAGCCGCACGACCACGAGTAACAGGAATTCTGATGCGGCGGGGTGAGATCCCCCGCCGCAGTAGCGAAGCGACAGGAAACAGTAATTCAGGATTTAGGGCGAGCCCGACCAGCGCGGCGAGCCCTCTGCTGCAGGTGCATGTCGATCTTGTTTGTAGAGAATCGGCCTCAGCGGTGGGGAGCGAAGCGACAGGAAATAGGGTCGGCGTGACCTAAGGCTGACAACGCACCGCAACCGGGAAAATCTCCAAGCGGTTTGGAGCGAAGCGACATAAACAGAGGTGCATTGACCTTTAGACACCCGCTGTTTCAGGCGTTTACCGGCTTGCGGGCACAGCAGGTTATTTTTACAATCGTATTATGAGAACGTCCCGTGCCTTGGGACTGGTGTTCCTGGCCACAGCCGCTCTGGCGCAGCAACAGCAGTCCGTAGAGATCACTTCCGAACCCAGTCATCATCTGGTTTTTCAAAATGAATACGTGCGCGTATTCGACGTGACGGTCGCGCCCAAGGCGTCAACGCTGGTGCACCGCCACAATCACGATTATCTCTTCGTGACGCTGGGCGATTCGGACGTGGTCAACGCGCGGGTGGGCGAAAAGCCTGTTCCGCTGCACTTAAAGGATGGCGAAGTCCGCTACACTCCGGGTAACTTTGCCCACACTGCCATCAACGAAAGCGATCACCCGTTCCACAACATCACTATCGAGCTGTTGAAGCCTTCCAGCACCGTGGCAACCTGCGCCGAAGCCTGTGTTGTGCGCCTGCCGTGCACTGACCGGACAAATGCTTCCTGTCCCTCAACCGAGAAGCGCATCTCTTCCGACCAATGGACTGCATCGCTGGTCACGGTCCCACCGTCGTCGCGCCTGGAAAAGCACACCCATACCATGCCGCACTTGGTGATCGCGGTCTCGGACCTTGATCTCACCAGTCAAACCGAATCGGCTGGCAGTAATGTCAACAAGGGGCCCGGCGGATTGGCCTGGGTACCCAGCGGTGTCACGCACACGCTGGCCAACAACGGCACGAAGCCGGCCCAATTCGTTACCCTGGAGTTCAAGCCGGACAAACCATGACCATCACAGAAGCACGTCTTCATCCCGACACTCCAGAGGCGCGCGACTACAATCGCGCGAGGCGCTGGCTGGAGATTGGCGATCTGGTCATCAGTTTCGGTTTTCTGATCGCCTTGCTGGCCACGGGCTGGACCAGCACGCTGAGCGGTCTGGCTTCGCGCATCGGTGGCGATCACTATGCGCTGGACCTGTTTCTTTATGTTGCGTTCCTCAGCGTGATCAGCAAGGTCCTCGGTTTTGGTCTCGATTTTTACAGCTTCCGCCTGGAACACCGCTTCAACCTCTCCAACCAGCGCCTGAGTTCCTGGATCAAGGACGAAATCAAAGGCTGGGTGCTGGGCCTGGTGCTGGCAACTTTTCTGGCTGAGATCGTGTATGCGCTCATACGCACCTCGCCGCAGTACTGGTGGATCATTGCCTGGCTGATCTTCATCGGCTTGTTCATCTTCTTCGCGCAAATCGCGCCCGTGGTCCTGTTCCCCCTGTTTTACAAATTCATTCCTTTGCAAAATGACGAGCTCAAAGCTCGGCTGGTGCGGTTGGGCGAGCGTGCCGGAACGCGCGTGCGCGGCGTTTATGAATGGAAGCTCTCGGAGAAAAGCAAGAAAGCCAATGCCGCTCTTACCGGACTGGGGAGCACGCGCCGCATCATCCTGGCGGACACGCTTCTCCAGAACTACAGCAATGATGAGATTGAAGCCGTGCTGGCCCACGAATTGGGCCACCACGTGCACGGTCACATGGTGAAGATGATCGTGGTGCAGGCGCTGGTTACTCTGGCCGGTTTCTGGGCGGCCAATGAAGTGCTGCGTTGGGCCACGTACGACCAAAAAATGTTTCCCGCACTTAACTTTCAGCACCTCTCGGATTTTGCCAACCTGCCCTTGTTGGCGCTGGTTGCCAGCGGACTCTCGCTGCTGCTGATGCCGGCCCTGAACGCTTACTCGCGCTTTACCGAACGCCAGGCCGATCTCTACTGCTGGAAATGCGTGGCCAACGTTACTCCTTACATCACGGCGATGGAAAAACTGGCCCGGCAAAACCTGAGTGAAAGCCATCCTTCACGGCTGGTGGAATTGCTTTTCCATTCCCACCCGCCCATCTCCAAGCGCATCGCCGCAGCG
>JBGPZS010000343.1:0-4833 GCA_041493865.1 Terriglobia bacterium | reverse complement strand
TGACTGACCCTTCCTTAATCGAACTGAACCGATGGCTGGTGCAACTGGTCGAGCGGCGCGGCAGCGATCTTCTGCTCGTGGCCGACGCGCCCGCCTGCATCCGCGTGGACGGGCAGGTTGTGGCGATCGGCGACAGGCCGCTCGAAAGTGAAGAAATTGAAAACGCCATCGCGCCCGCGTTGATGCCGCACGCGCTGCGCCAATATATGGAAACGCGCATTGCCGATTCTTCTTATCGCAATACCAACCTTGGCCGTTTCCGCATCAATCTGCACCAGGAACGCGGACGCGCTGCCGCCGCCATCCGCGCCCTGCCAACGGTGGTGCCGTTTCTGAACGACCTTCACCTGCCGCCGACCGTTGAGCAACTGGCGCGCCTGCCTCGCGGGCTGGTCTTGATCGGCGGGCCGGCGGGCTCGGGCAAATCTACTACGGTGGCGGCGCTGGTGAATGAGATCAATCGCCGCGACGCGCGCCACATTGTGACTATTGAAGATCCTATTGAATACGAGCACGCCAACATCCGCAGCGTGATTGAGCAGGTTGAGGTGGGGAATGACGCGCCCGATTTTCCCACGGCCCTGCGCGCCGCGTTGCGCCAGGCGCCGGACGTGCTGGTGGTGGGCGAGATGCGCGACCCGGAGACCATGCGCATCGCCGTCACCGCCGCCGAAACCGGGCATCTGGTTTTCTCCACGCTGCACACCACGGACGTTGCTTCCACCATCTCCCGCATCGCCGATTCTTTTCCGCCGGAACGCCAGAACAGCATTCGCCAGGAGCTGGCGATGTCACTCTCCGCGGTGCTGACGCAGATCCTGCTGCCCAGCAAGCGCGGCGGACGTTATCCGGCGGCGGAGATGCTGCTGATCGGCTACGGCGCGCGCCAGCACATACGCAAGAACGCGATCCACCATCTGCATCAGGAAATTACCATGACCAAGAAGGCCGGATCTTTCAGCCTGGAAGAATCGCTGGCCGGCCTGATGGCCCAGGGCCACATCGATCGCGAAGACGCCATGCTGCACGCCATCCACCCGGATGATCTTGAGGGAATTTTGCGGGTCTCTGTCAGAAAAGGATGACGTCGCGTTCGAGTCCCTTCTTCGCACCATCATTTCGCCATCGCAAGACCGCTTACGCCCGCCACTTCCAGTCCGCATACTTCTTGCGCAGCTCGGTCTTGAGCAATTTTCCCGTCGAGGTATGCGGCAGGTCATTGACGAAAACAAAATCGTCCGGCATCTGCCACTTGGCGAACTTCGCGCATAGGAAAGCCCGCAGCTCTTCCCCCGAGACCTGCGCGCCATCTTTCAATGCCACCACCGCCAGCGGACGCTCCTGCCATTTGGGATGCCGCACCGCAACCACGCCGGCCTCGCGCACCGCGGGATGGCTCATGAGAGTGTTCTCCAGGTCCACGGAGCTGATCCACTCCCCGCCGGACTTCACCAGGTCCTTGCTGCGGTCCACCAGCTTGATGCAGCCGTCAGGATCGATGGTTGCGACATCGCCAGTGCGGAACCAGCCGTCGGTGGTCCATCGGTCCCACGTTTCCGGCGCGTCATAATAACTTCCCGCAACCCAGGGCCCGCGGACTTCAAGCTCGCCCATGGTCTGGCCGTCGCAAGGCGCATCACCGTGTTCGTTGCGAATGCGGACGTCAACAAAGGGAAGCGGCCAGCCTTGCTTGGTGCGGACCGCGTACTGGCTGTCTTCCGGCAAATGGAGCGCGGCAGGCGGCAGACGGGAAGCGGTGGCCTGAGGCGAAGTTTCCGTCATGCCCCAGGAATGAATGATGTGGAAACCGTGGCGGTCAAGGGTGCGAATCAGGCTCTCCGGAGGCGCGGTGCCTCCGCAAAGAATGCGGACGTCGCGCGCCGGCTTCCAGTTTGGGCCGCGTTTTTCCAGGAACGGCAGCACGCCCAGCCAGACTGTGGGCACGGCGCAGGTCATAGTGACGCCTTCGCGCTCTACCAACTCAAGAATGCTTTCCGGGTCCAGATGCGGGCCGGGGAGCACGTACTTGGCGCCGACCATGGCTGCGGTGAAAGAGAATCCCCAGCCGTTGGCGTGGAACATGGGCGAGGCCAGCAAGACCGTGTCATGTTGTGAGACGGCGCAGGAATCCGCCATGGCCTGCGACATGCTGTGCAACACCTGCGAACGGTGGGAATACAGCACACCCTTGGGATTGCCCGTGGTGCCGGAGGTGTAACACATGCTTGCGCCGTCATTCTCGCTGAGGGCGGGAAGTTTGAAGTTGCCGCTGGCGCGCTTGAGCCAGTCTTCATAGTCCGCATAGCCGTGTTGCACGGACTGGCCGGGGTGCCGGACCACGAAGATGCGCTCGAACTTTACTTTGGCGGAAAACTTTTCCAGCACCGGCAGGAGCACGTCATCCACAATCAGAAAGCGGTCCTGCGCGTGGTTGGCGATCCAGGCAATTTCATCCGGGTGCAGGCGCAGGTTCAACGGGTGGAGCACGCCTCCCGCGGCGGGAATGCCGAAATAGCATTCCAGATGCGCGTAGTGGTTCCACATTAGCGTGGCCACGCGCTCACCTTTTTTAAGACCGATGGACTGCAAGCACTCCGCCAGCCGCAGAGCGCGCTGGTGGAGCTGCCCCCAGGTATACCGATGCAGTGACCGGTTAGGCAGCCGGGAGACGATTTCAACGCCGGAAGAATACCGTCCTGCACGCTCCAGCAACGCCGTGAGCGTGAGCGGGTAATCCATCATGGTGTGGATGGTGTTGGTTGAGGGCATTGAGGGCATTCTAAATCGTGGCCGGAGGCGCGGCGATAAATTCAGCTTTTCCACAGCAAGCGAGGCCGCCGCAAAGCATTCAAAGACTGGGAGGTCCAGTCAGGTTGCCGGCAGGCCGCCAACATTACAGGGAAGCTCAGGCGTCCCTGCGGGGAAGCGCTTCAGTTATGATGAGTCCAGACTAATGGTCAAAGTCCCTTGCATTGACGACGACCGAAGCGTGTCCTTGACGCGGGTTCTCGTGGTCGAGGACTACGAACGCTTTCGGCGGTTTGTCTGTTCGATGCTGGTGAAAAGACAGGATTTCGAGATCGTCGGCGAAGCCACCGATGGATTGGAAGCGGTCCACAAAACCGAAGAACTGCGGCCCGACCTGGTCCTGTTGGACATAGGACTTCCTGGCCTGAATGGAATCGAAGCCGCGCGACAAATTCTGGCGCTAGTCCCCGAGTGCAAAATAGTCTTTCTGAGCCAGGAAGACTCAGCCGAGGTGGTGCAAGAAGCGTTCAGACTGGGCGCGCGGGGTTACGTGGTTAAGACGCAGGCAGCAAGCGAGCTATTACCCGCGATGGAGGCGGTGCGTGACGGCGGGCAATTTGTCAGCAGCACCCATCGTGAGTCTCTGCTGCGGCCGGGGCCGGGAAACGCAGAGATCAGCCGCAGCCATAAGGTCCAATTCTATTTGGATGACCCGTCCTTCCTGGCCGGCCTGGCTCGTTTTGTAGAAGACGCCCTCAAGGCCGGGAAGGCCGTTATCGTGATCATGACTGAGCCGCACCATAAGGGCCTTCTGGAGAGATTGCAGGCACGCGGCGGAGACAGCGCGGCGGCCATGGAACAGGGTCGCTATATCGCTTTGGATGTTGCCGAGACGCTTTCCGCATTCATGACGGATGGTATGCCTGACCCGGTCCGATTTTTCAAAGTGGCGGGCGATCTCATTGGCACGGCGGTCAAAGCAGCAGAGGGGGACCTCCGCGTTTCCGCTTGCGGCGAATGTGCGCCAGTTTTGTGGGCGCAAGGTAACGGGGATGCCGCGGTCAAGCTGGAACACCTCTGGGACGAGGTAGCCAAGATGTATGACGTGGATGTCCTCTGCGGGTACGTGTTGCAAAGCCCTCAGCGCGAGCAAGACGGCGACATCTACGAGAAAATCCGTGAAGCACACTCAGCCGTTTGTACACTCTGAACGGACTATTGAGCAGCCTTAAGCAAGAGACGATTTCGCCGCTTATCCCGCGGCGCGCATGGAATCGCGTCCTGAAGTAAGAGGCACACGGGCGTGGACCGTGGTGCCATGGTTGGGTTGCGAATCGATTGAAAACGTTCCATTCAGCAGTTTCAACCGCTCCTCCATGCTGATGAGGCCAAGTCCACGGCTCTCTTTTGCCGCTTCGCTGTCAAAGCCCGCGCCGGAATCCCTGACCGTGAGGTGGATCTCATCTACATGCGGCGTTCCCCACAAGCGCACTTCGAAGTTTCTCACGCCGCTGTGTTTGGCCGAATTGCGGAGCGCTTCCTGCAGGACCCGGAAGAGGCAAAGAGAAATGTCCCGCGGCAACGGGGCCGGCAAATCATGGCTTTTGAAGTCAACCTCCACTTTCTGCTTCTCGCCGAACTCCCGGCAAAAGCCCTTCATGGCGGCAGCTATGCCCAGATATTCCAGTTTTGACGAATGCATTTCGTGCGACAAAGATTGAATATCGGAGGCCATCTCGGCGGCCTGCTTCCGTAACTCGCCCAAACGGGCGCGGACTTCAGCGGGTAAACTGGCGGCGTTGCGCTGAAGTTGGTCCAGCTCGATTGTCAGCAGCGCGAGACGTTGACCGATGTCATCGTGAAGCTCTCTGGCAATCCGGGTACGTTCCTGCTCCTGCGCCTCAATCAACCTGAGCCTCGCGCTGGAGAGGGCCTCTTCCGCCCGTTTGCGCTCCGTGATGTCCGCTACCATGCCGACGATCCGCAACAGAGAGCCTTGCTTGTCAAAGTGCGCAAGGCTGTTTCTCTCCACCCAAATCACGCTATCGTCGGGACGGATGATGCGATAGCTGACCTGAAGATTGG
>JBGPZS010000580.1:0-2436 GCA_041493865.1 Terriglobia bacterium | reverse complement strand
CTCTTGCTGTAACGACGCCAAACGAGAATTCAAGACCGCCGCGTTCGGGCGCACCAGCAGCCACGCGATCAAAAAACCAAGCGCCGCTCCCAGCACCACAAGCAGAACATTCGCTAAACCCATCATCGCCCCACTCCGATCTCAAAATCTGCTTTCGGCCACCGGCGGCCGCGCAACACCATCACTTGAGTCATCCAGTCACCCCGGCCGCTTGCTTTCCGGCCTCCCGGTCCAGGGGCTTTACCGGCAAGAATACCCGTTGTTCTGTCGCCGGGCACAACCGCCGGTAATCGCACCAGCGGCAATGCTGCCCCGGCTCAGGATCAAACTCACCGCGGGCAATTCCTTCGGCCGCTCTGTCAATCTCCGCTCGCGCTTGCTCCAACTGCTTCGCCGTGCGGCCGGCGACGGCCTGGCTGTTGTCCTGCACGTTCACCAGCACCAGTTCGCGCGGCGTAAGCTGCATCTGCGCCACCGCCATGGCGTAGATCGAAAGCTGCAGGCTCTCCTCCGCGAACTTACGGTCTTTCGGCGCACCCGTCTTGTAATCGATCACGCGCACCGTGCCGTCTTCCAGCCGGTCAATCCGGTCAATCCGGCCTTTGATCTCCCGCTCGCCGAGCCTGAAGCTGAACTTGTGCTCGGTGGCAATCACCTCGGTTGAGCCTCTTGGGTTCGATTGCAACAGCGTGCGCATCTGTTCCTCTCCCCGCTCTTCATACATATTCCGCTGCACCGGATCGCCAATATAGCCTTTGGCAAACTCGCGCTTGAACGCTGCAACCGCGTCTTCAATGCTCAGCTCCTGCGCGTGGGCCGCCGGATCATAATAATTCTTGAGCACCGTGTGGATCGCGAAGCCGTACTGCATGGCCGCGGCGGCTTCTCCGGGAATTTTCCAGTCGCGCTCCAGCTTGAACTTCATTGGGCACGTGGAATAACTCTGCACCGCGTTGGCGCTCAGGGCCATCTCGCCCTTGGCGAAAGCCGCCGGCATCAGCATCCAGCGGCCCACCGGTGACGGTTCCAGCGGCAGCCTGGCGGAGCCCGCGCCATTGCTATCGCGCGTGATGAGCGAGCCTTTCAACCTGCGGTCACCGATCAGCGTGCGCAGGAATCCTGGCGGCGTTGGGTCCTTCTTCCCTTTGCCCGGACGCGACCCCATGCCCAGCCGGTCGCGCGCGCGCGTGATGGCCACGTAAAAAAGCCGGCGCTCCTCCTGGTCATGCACCACCTTGCCCTCGCCCACCGCAATGGAGTTGCGCAACGCCGGCGGAAATTCAAACAACGCTTCCTTGAAATAGGTCGGAAATGCTCCAGAGGTGACGCGCAGCAGCCACACGTGTGAAAATTCCAGCCCCTTGGCCACGTGCACGCTCATCAATTGCACCGCGTCCGGATGGCTGCGCTGGAGCTCGTCCATCTGCGCTTCCGTAAACAGCGGAATGATGCCCCTGCCCTGCTGATAGTACTCAAGGTACTGCAGGAACGCCGGCAGGGAAGCATCGCGCACGAACGTCTTTTCCTTCCATGCGGCAGCGAACCTCACAATGGCCCGCACCACAGGATCTTTCTCCGGCAGGTCAAACTGCCGGACGAGGTAGGTAAAAGCTCCCTCCGCGCTGAGCTTCTCCTGCGCGATGAACTCGCGGGATCTCTTGAGTTCGGCCAGCACCGGTGCGGCCGACTCCAGTGTTTGCAGCACTGCCTTAAAGCTCTTCTGCCTGCTCGCGGCGCTCAGCTTCTTCCTCAGCTCGTCGGCGGGCAGGTTGAACTTGGGCAGCGCGCACACGCGGAACAAACTGTCGGCGTCATTGTCATTGCACGCCGCCATCGCCAGAGCGAGCAGGTCGCGCGCCATCGCCGTTTCCAGCACATTCAGCCCGGTTACGATGAACGGAATCTCCCGCGCCGCCAGCTCCGCCATCACCTCTTCCCTCTGCATGTGCTGGCGATAAAGCACCGCCATGGAGCACTCGCCCGCGCGCTGATGGCTGCGCAGCAGCGCGATCTCCTCTCCAATTACCGCTGCCTCGCCCTCATGCGTGCCGCTGATCACGATCTCCACCGGCTCGTCAAAGGGAAAGCGCCCTTCCTGCTGGTCGCGCCGGTCGCGTCCCGATTGCAGTGGCGCGCGCTCAAACTGCACTCTCTCGCCCAGTGACTGCACCGGCGGGTTCTCATTGATGGCGGCAAATGCCAGCCGCAGGATATTCCCGCGCGACCGCTGGTTTTCATCCAGCACCACGCCCTCCGTCTGCGGGAACCGGTTCTGGAACTCTTCGAACGCCGCGCTGGAGGCCCCGCGAAAACGGTAGATGGCCTGGTCTGGGTCGCCCACGGCAAAAATGTTCTGGGCTTCGCCCGCCAGCAGCTCCGCCAAAATGATGTTGCTGGAATTGCAGTCCTGGAATTCATCAATCAGGATGAACCGCG
>JBGPZS010000535.1:0-2936 GCA_041493865.1 Terriglobia bacterium | reverse complement strand
GCCTGGCGGATCCTGGGAAATATCTGGTTTGGCTGTTTCGCTTATGCCATCGGTAGTCAATTTTAACCAAGCGATGGGGCAAGAACCCACTATCAATCGTTAGTTGTTTGCCGCCACGCGTCCTTTTAAAAACAATGGCTTAGATGAATGCGATCCGTTCTAGCACCTGTGGCGTTCCGGTTTGTAATGTTTTCGTCGTTTTGTGACACAAATCATTGACCGCAAAACGGGAGCTGCATTAAACTTTAATATCGATTTTGAAATTGAAATTCAATTTCATTTTCAAAATGGATCTTCCGGAGATTGGAGAAGCTGCCCGTGTCCTATTGGAGTTTCAGAGCCGCCGCCCTGCTGCTGTGCCTGGCGTCTCTTTTGATTTTTTCCCGGCGTTCCAGCGCCCAGGAGAATTACTTTGTCACCTATACCCACCACATGGAGGAGCCGGGCAACCTGGAATTTGCCACCAAATCGGTCAGCGGATTCCCCAAAGCCGGCAATGCCTTTTGGGGCAACGCCATCGAGCTGGAATATGGCGTAAAGACGTGGTGGACCTCAGAGCTTTATCTGGATTCGCAGACCACCGCCAATGAGAGCAGCGTGTTTACCGGCTTCCGCTTTGAGAACCGCTTCCGCCCGCTCCTGCGGGAACACTGGATCAATCCCGTGCTGTACTTTGAGTTTGAGGACATCAACAGTGCGGACAAAGCGATGCTGGAAGTGGTGGGGCATGACGGCGTGGCCGGTTTCCTGGAAAGAAGCGACCGCAGCGAAAAAAAGCGGGAAGTGGAGCTGAAGCTGATCCTGGGCAGCAATTTCAAAGGCTGGAATTTTTCCGAAAACCTCATCGCCGAGAAGAACATCAAGAACGAACCATGGGAGTTCGGTTACGCGATAGCCGTGAGCCGGCCATTGTCTCTGGCGGCCAGCTCCACGCCGTGCACATTCTGCCGCGAGAACGTCAGTCTGGGCGCGGAGCTTTATGGGGGCCTGGGCGATCGCTATACCTTCGGGCTGCATGACACCTCACATTACCTTGCGCCCACCATGGCGTTTCACCTGCCCATCGGCCCCACGTTCGCCGTCTCGCCTGGATTCGGCCTCAACAGCAACAGCCATGGCTTGCTGATGCGCTTCGGCGTCTCCTATGAAATTGACCAGTTCGTTTCACGGCTGAGGGGGAAGTCACGATGAACTTGAGAAAAATACTGCTGCTGGCCGGCTTCACCCTGGGGGCAACGCTACTGTTTGCCTCCGCCGGGGATGGACTTTGGATGACCAAGGTGCCGGAGAGGGCCCGCGCCCGGCAAAACCCGTTCGACAGCGAGTGGACCGCGGTGGCCGCCGGCTCCAAGCTCTTTCACCAGAACTGCTCCTCATGCCATGGCAGCGAAGCCACGGGACAGGACAAGCGGCCGAACCTGCACTCTGAGCGTGTCCGCGCGGCTACGCCGGGCGAGTTGGAATGGCTGCTGAAGAACGGCAGCATGAAAAACGGCATGCCGTCATGGTCCAGGCTGCCGGAGCAACAGCGCTGGCAGATTGTGAGCTTTCTGAAGAGCCTGCAATAGCAAAGATTGAAAATTGAGTAATTTGTAATCGGGTAATTTTGCCGAACTTATCGTTGCTCAGGTTTGAAATTACAAATTTTAAATTACCCGATTACCAATCTTCCCCTAGTTTCCGCTGGGACGGCGTTCACGCTCGTAAGGCTTTTCCAGATACTTGCGGGCCTCGTCCAGAGCGCCCTGTGTGGGGTCGCCGGTCTGTATGGCCTGGCGGTACTCATTGACGGCGCGTTCACGCTGGCCGGTGGTATCAAAGATCTTGCCCAGCATGATGTGGCTCCAGACCTCGGTCCAGCGGGGTTCGCCGTCACCATTGAGGGCCTCGCGAAATTCGTTGGCCGCGGACTGGTAATTGCGCTGGAGGAAGAAGATATCGGCAATGCGGTAATGGGCCAGCGAGCTGTTGCGGTTTACGTCCAGCGCCTTGTTCAGCTCGGTGAGCGCATCTGACAGATTGCCCTGGGCGGTGAGTTCCTGGCCGCGGCGGATGGCCACGCGCACGCGCAGGTCACCGGAGTTCTTCAACACCCAGTTGTTGGGGTCCAGCACCAGCCGGCGGGGCTTGCCGAAGGTCTCAATCGAAAAAGCCGAGTCCGTCCCCACCACCTCAATGCGCTTCATCTCCGTTTGTCCGTCGGTATCGACTTTCAATTCCAGCGGCATGCGGAACAGGTCCAGGTCCTGGGTAATTTCGCCGACCACGCGGAAGCCTTTCTTCACGCGGTAGACGGTGTACTTCATCTTGAATTCGGGTGCGCCGGTGCCGTCAACCCATTGCGCGAAGAATGCGGTCAGCTTGTCTCCGTAATTCTTCTCCGCTACGGCCTGAAAGTCGGCAACCGAGGCGGGCTTGCCGGCGTATTGCGCCATGAAATCCTTCACGGTCTTATCGAATGCCGCATCGCCAATGACCCAGCGCAACATGTGGAAGATCATTCCGCCCTTGTCGGTCGAGAGGGCCTGGAATTGCGGGGAAAACGTATCCAGCTTGCCGATGCTGCCCAGAGGCGTAGTGTCATAGGCCAGCGCGCCCACGGCCATGTCACGCGAAGCATCTTCAAAAGCCTGTTGACCGCCGGTGTTTTGCACGTAGCGCATCTCGGCGTCGCGCGCGCCGCCATCCATCAGCCACCAGTCATCTTTGCTCGCCGGACTCACGGTTGCGCCCCACCATTGATGTCCGATGGCGTCTGCCAGGAAGCGGTAATTGGTTTTTTCGCTGATGTCGCGCGTGGCCAGTGCGGCGATCTCCGGCGCCCACCACATGGGCACGGGGTCATCCGGCAGCTCGACAATTTTGAGCGTGCCCCCGCCGGGCGCAGGCCCGTACAACGACGTGAAAAACTCCAGCTCCTTGCTGGCCGTGTCGGC
>JBGPZS010000269.1:0-5687 GCA_041493865.1 Terriglobia bacterium | reverse complement strand
GGTCGGTCCGCCGCTTGAAGGAAGCCGGCGCCGATTGCCTCAAGATCCTGCTCTACTACACCCCGTTCGATCCCAAGGATGTGAACGACAAGAAACACGCCTGGGTCGAGCGCATTGGCGATGAATGCCGCGCCAACGATATTCCCTACTTCCTGGAATTTGTCGGATATGAAGAAGGCGTTGACGAAAAAGGGCTGGAGTTCGCCAAGAAGAAACCCGAGATCGTGATCGGCTCCATGGCCGAGTTCACCAAAGACAAATACGGCATTGACGTAATGAAGGTGGAAGTTCCGGTAAATATGAAATTCGTGGAAGGCGTCAAGTCCTATGCCGGCCAGAAGGCATATTCAAAGACGGAAGCCATGGAGCATTTCCGCAAAGCGTCGACAGTTGCCACCAGGCCGTTCATTTATCTTTCCGCCGGCGTGAGCAATGCCGAATTCAACGAAGGTTTGGCCCTGGCGGCTGAATCGGGCGTGAAATTCAACGGCGTGCTGTGCGGGCGCGCCACCTGGAAAGACGGTATTCCGGTTTACGCCAAGCAAGGCGCAAAGGCGTTTGAGCAGTGGCTGCAAACCGAGGGCGTGAAGAATATCGAGAATGTGAATACCAGCCTGAAGGCGGCGACTTCATGGTTTTCGCAATATGAAGTGCGCGAGCCAGCACTGACCGGCGACTAGCTTCTTGCTTTCATCGTTTACCGCGCACTATTCTGTTTTGCCCATGGAAACTACTCCGGCAAAGACTGTCATAGGTTTGCTGTTGTGCTTCGCCGCTGCCGGTTGTGGCGGTAGTAGCGCTCGTAATTGCAATTCAACCGCACTGAGCATCGCTCCCCAAAGTGCGGTGGCCAGCCACACAGCCGCTGCTCCCGGGAACCAGCAGCAATTTCTCGCAAGCCCAGTTTTGCCGAACGGTTGCATACCGCCCCCGTTGCCCTTTGCTTTTGCGACTTGGTCTGTTTCCGACCCCGTCAACATCAGCATCAGCAATTTGAAGGACCAGACCAACGGCACTGCAACATGCAACGGCGCAACCGTGGGGAGTGCAACGATAACTGCAACAGCCAGCGCAGGCCTCCCCGGGACGGGTGGGACTCCGGTGAGCGGAACCGCTACCCTGACCTGCAATTGAACTTTTCAACGGCATAGACACTCAGCGGGCGGCTAACGATATTCCTGGTGATTCTGGTTCCCTTTCTGGGAAATCAAGATGGCTTTTATAGCCCGGCAAAAACCGTACGCCCTTTCTTAGGAAAATCTCTATAATGTCGCGCAATCAATGCTCTGTGAGTAAGTGTTTACGGATGAACCTGCAACGTCCCTAAGGTTCGAATACTGACTGACGGAGGGGCCAATGGTTCCCGGGGCCACGCCCGCCATGGGGAAAGACGAGCGCATCCCTGTGTCCGGGCCGATCATGCTTCTTTTGGAAGATCCAGCGCTCAACATTGCCGGCGAGTTAAAAGACGTAAGCCCGTCCGGGTTGCGTGTGGAGCATCGTTGTGCCTGGCAAGAACCAGGTTGCGTGGCCTGGATTCGTTACGCCAATCTGCAAAAAAAGGTCCGCATCATGTGGGTGCGGCACCTGGGCGACAGGACCGAAACAGGCCTGCAATATGAGGAAGTTTACCTCGTCCATCGCGCGCTCGCGGGAGATGGAGCGGCGTTCGCCGACCTGGTTGGCCCTCATCTGCGCGGCCTGCATCGCGCCATTCATTCAATTCTGCATAACCCGGCCGATGCCGAAGAAGCCCTGCAAGAGGCATTGCTTAAAGTTACCCTTCATCTGGACCAGTTTCATTCTGGAAGCGACTTCAAGCCCTGGCTATACCGAATTGCGACGCGCGAAGCATTGAAGCGTCTGCGCTGGAACCGGAGACACCTTCACGACCTGCTTCAGGCGCAGGAAAATGATGATTCCGAGCAAAAGCTGGTGGAACAGATTGCCGACCCCGGCCGGTCACCGGCGGAAATCCTGGAGCGCAAGGAATTTGCGGCGGCAATATCCGCAGCCGTGGAATCTCTGGACGAAATGTACCGCCAGATCTTCGTGGCTTGCGACTTGCGCCAGGTGCCGGTCACGGAAGCTGCGCGCCGGCTCGGCATCAATATTGATACGGCAAATACGCGGCTGCATCGGGCGCGTCTGCTCATGCGCAAGCAATTACGGCGCATTTATGTGCTCGCGCAGGAAAAGCAAGTCCTCGCGCATAACCGAGGCCGGCAGCAGGCGAAATCGAAAAAAAACTGCGAGCCGATAGCAGGCGCCGCAAGCGATTGCCGAATCAGTTCAAGGTCATTGGGTGATCGAAGTCGAGCTCAGGCTCGACGATGGCTTGGAAGTTGATATCGTTCCGCTGCCAAAGTTCGTCACCCAGAAGTTGGTCCCGTCAAAGGCCAGCGCAAAAGGACCGATTCCTGTTTTATAGGTCGCGGTCACCGCGCCGGTTGCTGGGCTGATCTTCATGACTGTGTTGCTTCCGTTGTTTGCGGCCCAAAGAGATGCGCCGTCAAAAGTCAGGCCGGCCGCTCCATCACCCACCGGAAACGTACCGAGGATGAAGCCATCACTGGGGCGGACCTTAGTGAGAGTGCCGCTGAAAAAATTGGATACCCAGATGCTGGTCCCATCAAAGGCCACTCCGAAGGGTCCTTTTCCAACATGAAAGGAACCCAAGTTCGCGCCATCGCTGGCAGCGAGTTTGGTGACTGTGTCGTCTTGATTGTTGGCTACCCAGACATTCACGCCATCGGAAGCCAGCCCCAAAGGCCGCTGCCCCGCTGGATATGTGCCCAGGACGGTTCCAGTACCGGCTGCGATCTTGGCCACCGTGTTGTTCTCGCGGCACGCTACCCAGACGTTCTTGCCGTCAACGATGATGGTTCCCGGACCGCCATCGACCGGAATGGTCGCGGCGATTGCTCCGGTCGTAGCCAAAAGTTCAGTTACGGTGTTGTCGCGCAGGTTCGCCACCCAGATGTGTATGCCATCGGATGCCAACCCCACGGGACGATTGCCTACCTTAAAGGTGCCCAGCAGAGCGCCATTGGCCGTTGAGATTTCTGACACTGTGTTGCTGAATTGGTTCGCGACCCAGACATGCCCTTTTCCGTCGTACACTACCGCTTCCGGGCCACCTGTCCCGCCCGCGCTTGAGGCTGTGGGAGAACCCGATGAGATTTGCGTCGTAGTGGTTGCGGTGGTCTGCGCCTGCGCGATAGGCAGCAGGGACACGCTCATGATCGCAGCCAGCACGCTGAACGATAGTTTCATCCCGTAATTTTCCGCCATGAAAATCTCCTTTTCGATCCGGCCCAGTTCAGTCTGGAACCCAGCACGGTCCGAACAATGAATTCTGTTGCCCGCTTGCCAAAGTTACTTGGCTGCCGCGGCCGTATCGACTGGTTTTACGCCGCCCTGCAAAGGAACATCTGCTTCACGCAGGATAGTGGTGGCAATCCACTGGGCACGCGCCTCGCCTTCACAGGCCGACCAGCGCATCATCGGCTCGTTGCCAATGCGCACCATCCCGATGTGGTTCGATTTATCGGAATCCTCGGCCGGATCGCGATATTTGAAGCCAAGCGAGGCCCGCAGCAACTCCACGTCCGCCGGTTTGCCGGTCAAGAGCAACCAGCCCGGTCCGATGCCGTAGGTCGTCGCGTACTGTTTCAGCTCTTTGGGGCTGTCCTCTTCCGGCTTCAGCGTGATCGAGTACATAAAGATGTTGTTTCCGACCCGGTCACGAAGCAGCTTCTGCACCTTGACCAGATTGGCCATGATCGGCGGGCATGACTTCTTGCAATGCGTGTAAATAAAGTTGATGACAACTATCTTGTCTTTGACCAAATCATCATAAAAATGGACTTTCTTGCCGTCCTGAGTGATGAGCTCAACGTTTGGCAAGTGCCATTTTTGAATGAGTTCACGGGGTGGAACGTCTTTGAAATGGCGTGGGTTTGCCGCATCATCATCCGCCAGCACGCTGCCACCCAGGCCTACCGCCACTGACGTCATTCCAGCGGCGGCCAGCCAGGTCCTTCTCGTCATCTTTGACATGTCGTTTGCTCCTTCCGCGCAGGTTGCGCTTTGCATTCCGCCATAGGAACAATTTCGTTTCTAAGGATTCGTCTTGGTATCACCCACGGGTTGCACCTGCCAGAGCAGCAACATGGCATGGTCTTCGTGGATGGTGTTGTGGCAGTGCATAGGCCAGTCGCCCAGAAAATCACGGAAGCGGAAGAACAGCTTGTCATTCTCGTTGAATTGCAGACGAATCACGTCCTTCCGCGATTTCTCCACCGCCGGCGGAGCTGCTCCGTTGCGGTTCAGGATTTGGAATTCTTCCAAATGAATGTGGATAGGATGCTGCCACCCGCCTGAGCTGTTCTGCAAGACCCAGTTTTCCGCGGTGTTCTGCTGGACAGTGAAGCGGATGGTCTCGCAATCAGCAAACTGGCCGTTGATGGCCCATTGTCCATTATCACGCTCGAAACGGAAGTTGCGCGTAACCCGAGGCGGGATGATGGTTGGCAGAGTATAGAACGTGGGATTGGTGGCGGGATCAACGCTTCCGTCGGCTACCTGCGCGCCCAGCCTGAACTGTACGCAGGTGGTGCCCTGTCCGGCGCCGACAATGTTCTTGGGCGCACGACCGTTGTCCTGGAACAAACGATTTTCAAAGTTCAGCGTGGTCGCGCCAAACTGCTGCGCGATTGCCTTGAAATCAATGATGATGTCATAGCGCTCGGCCACGCCGATTCGGAAGCTGGTGACCTGCACCGGGTGCGTCAGCAGATTGCCGTCATTGGCGATTACCCAGAACGGAATTTTCTGGCTCAGGTTGTTCGGATTGGTCAGGAACATCTCGTAGAACCGTGACGGCCCGCCATCGAGCACGCGGAAGCGGTAACGCCTCTGGTTGACATTCAGGAACGGCTGGACCTTGCCGTTGGCCAATTGCACATCACCGACCAGACCATCGAACCCAAATGTATCGAAGCAGATCTTCCCCGTGGTGGGATCGATCAGCTTGTCATTCAGCATGATGGCAATGTCGAATTGCGGGAAGCTGGGAAGGTGGAAGCCGGTGCCTTCATCCCCGGTATCGAACTGGTTGAAGATGTTGAGGAAGCCCTCCAGCCCTTTGTATGTGTTCTCCGCTGTATGGTCAATGCGGTGATCGTGATACCACAAGGAACTCAAGGATTCGTTGATGTCTCCGTTGGGAGGGTGAGTGGAGTTGAACCCGGCCTGCTGCGCCGTCCAGTAATAGTCAAAGTACTGCCCGCGGAAAAACCAGCGGCACGGACCGCCGTCGCTTTCCGGCGCGGAGTGGAAATTGTGCAGGTGGCTGGAAATCTCAGGTACGCCGAAACCGCCGTTCTGGGCCTGGGGCGGCAGTTCGTTAAAGCGACGCACCACCCAGGGTTGCTGGTAGCGAACAACGATCATCGGATTGGGAAACACGGCAACATCGCTTGGATCAGAACCGCCCTGGTTGAAGCCCCAAATGGTTTGCGCGGGTATGCTCGCGTCTGATGTGATACGGAAGTTGGTATTTTCTCTGGCGCGTTCCACGAAGTAATGCTGCGGAGGATACTGATTGAAATACTGGAAGCAATCCGTCCCCGGCCGCAACACCCCGTTGTACTGCCCGCGCCCTTCAAAGGGCAAACCGGTCG
>JBGPZS010000401.1:0-4285 GCA_041493865.1 Terriglobia bacterium | reverse complement strand
GGTTCAACCTGAGAGTCACAACGCACCTAGATCGTTGCAGGATTCCTGTTGTCCCGTTACTTCGCCTTGTGTGCGGGCTTCTTGTATCCCTTACCCAGCCGCTCAAACAGTGCGGCACACATGATCGGCAAGCCGACTGTGGCGTCCACAAAGACCTCGCCAAAGCGGCCTCCCTCGGCCGGTGGAACGAACTTGCCCCAGGAGATGGCTTCTGAGTAGGGCGAACCGGAAAGCCCGCCCCAATAGACCGGTTCCGGGCAGATGCGCACGCCATAGTGATAGCGCTTGAGCGGGACATCTTCTCCCGCACGGCGCACGCGCAGCTCGCAATAGGGTCCAAACTGCTGCGCCCAGTTCCGCGGTACGCCGCCGCCGATGGTCAAAATGCCCAGCCGCTTCTGCTGTAACAGCGTTTCGGCAAAATAGTTCAAGTCAAGGAAAGGATCGTAGCGGAGCTGCGGCTTGCCTTCGCGCGCGCGCATCCGATTGTTCAGCGCCACGTCCAGCCCCATTTCAGAATCGGTAAACGCCGGCACAAATACCGGAACGTTCTTCTGAAAAGCCGACTTCAAAATGCCCCGCCCTTTGGCGTGGTGCTTCAGGTGCTCGCCAATGGCCCGGTTCAGCTTCCATGAGCACATGATCTGCTGCGGGTCCCATTTGCCCAGCACCTCTTCCATTACCAGCTCAACGTGGTCCAGGTTCTGCTCCGGCTCCAGCGTGTCATAAACTCGGTTGTAGCCCGCCTCATACAGCTCAACGTCATTCATTCTGGGGTCATAGCGATAATGCTTGCATCCAGTGGCTTCAACCAGGCCGTGCGCCATCAGCGCGCCGGTGGAAACAACGGCGTTGACCAGTCCTTTATCTATCAGGTCGCAGACGATCAGACCTTGCTTGGCCACAGTCATCGCGCCGGCCAGAGTCATTACCACGAAGCAGTCTTTATCACGCGCCATGGCTTCAAGCACGTCCACCGCCTCGCCGAGTTGGCGTCCGGTAAATGCCGTGTCCGCCATGCCGCGCACCAGGTCACTGATGCCTTTGGCCTTGGAAAGGTCCAGCGGGAAAACCGGAGACAACTTGTCCTTCACCGGATCGTGCAGCTTGCGGTCAATGCCTGTGCCTTCCTGCTTCTTGGTCAACGCTTCACCTCTCGGACGGGACGTGGTCGGGCAAACTTAAAAAAGTAAACGCTGCGGGGCACGGAGTCAAACGGGTGCTTTTGGTATTCTTGGACTGACCCTTTGCAATTGTCAAAATTGCCAGGATTGCCAAAATCGCCGAAATTGAAAGACTGTTGGTCTCAGCGATTTTTCAATCGTCAATTTTGGCAATCGTGGCAATTATGGCAATTTCAAATGACACTTTCACTGTCGGCCTGGTCCAGATGCACTGCTCGCCCGACCCCGACGACAACCTTGGCCGGGCCGCCGAGAAAGTCCGCGCTGCCGCCAGTCAGGGAGCGCAGATGGTCTGCCTGCCCGAGCTGTTTCGCACTCAGTATTTCTGCCAGCGCGAAGACGCAGCGCTCTTTGACCTGGCTGAGCCCGTGCCTGGGCCGACGACCGAAGCGCTCTCCGTTGTTGCCCGCGAGACTAAGACCACAGTCGTGGTCTCCGTCTTTGAGCGGCGCGCCCGCGGGCTTTACCACAACACCGCCGTCATTCTGGACGCTGACGGCAGCACCCGGGGTCTCTATCGCAAGATGCACATTCCGGACGACCCTCTTTATTACGAGAAGTTCTACTTCACTCCCGGCGATCTCGGCTTCAAAGCCTTTGATACTGAATATGGCCGCATGGGAGCTCTGGTCTGCTGGGACCAGTGGTATCCCGAGGGCGCGCGCCTGACCGCCTTGCAGGGCGCCAACATACTCTTTTACCCCACCGCAATCGGCTGGCATCCCGACGAGAAAGCTGAGTTCGGCACAGTGCAGCATGACGCCTGGCGCACTATCCAGCGCGCGCATGCCATCGCCAACGGCGTGTTTGTGGGCGTGGTCAACCGCGTGGGGCATGAGTTCGGCGACATACGCGGCAATCGCGCCCAGGGCAAAGGCCTGGAATTCTGGGGCGGCTCGTTCCTCTGCGATCCTTTCGGACAGATCATCGCTGAGGCCTCGCACGACAAAGAAGAGATCTTGATCGGCCAGTGCGATCTGAAACATCTGGAAGACGTCCGCCGCAACTGGCCGTTCCTGCGCGATCGCCGTATTGACAGCTATGGCGGCATCACGCAAAGGTTTCTGGATTGATGGTGCGCGCGAAGACGCCGGTTGCAACGCCTACCCCGCGTGCCCTCGGCTACAGCATGCCCGCCGAGTGGGAACCTCATCAGTCCACATGGCTGGCGTGGCCGCACAATCGCACGGACTGGCCGGGCAAGTTTGACGCCATTCCCTGGGTGTTTGCCGACATCATTCGCCACCTGGGCCGTGTGGAAGAAGTAAGCCTGATTGTCGCCTCCGCGCGGGAAAAACAAACCGCGCGAGAGGTGTTGCGTCGCAGCCAAGTTGAAACGAAGCGAGTGAAATTTCACATCTGGCCGACCAACCGCATATGGACGCGCGATTCCGGTCCCATCTTCATCAAGAACCATGAGAACGTCGCTCTCACCAACTGGCGCTTCAACGCCTGGGCCAAGTATCCCGACTGGAAACTTGACAACCTGCTCCCGGATCGAATCACGAAGAAACTCAAGCTAAAACAATTCACGCCCGTGATTGAACGCAACGGCAAGCCGTATCACGTGGTGCTGGAAGGCGGCAGCATTGACGTGAACGGACAGGGATTGATGCTGAGCACGGAAGAGTGCCACCTCAGCAAGATCCAGCAGCGCAACCCGGGCCTCGCACAGCGCGATCTGGAGCAGGTGTTTGCAGATTATCTTGGAGTAGAAAAGGTGATCTGGCTCGGCCGCGGTATTGTGGGGGACGACACGCACGGCCACGTCGACGACATCTCACGCTTCGTTGCCGCCGATACGGTGCTCACCGCGGTTGAACCGAATCGCGGCGACTCCAACCATGAACTGCTGCAAGAAAACCTGCGCCGATTGCGCGCAGCCACCGATCTTCAGGGCCGCAAGCTGCAGATCGTGGAACTGCCGCTTCCACGCCCCATTGTGTTTCGCGGACAGCGGCTGCCTGCCAGCTACGCCAACTTCTATATCGCCAATGACCTGGTGCTGGCGCCAACGTTCAACGATCCCAATGATCGTGTCGCGCTCAATATCCTTGCCGGTCTGTTTCCCAGCCGCGAAATTATTGGCATTCACTGCGGCGATTTCATCTGGGGCCTGGGTGCAATCCACTGCATGACGCAGCAACAACCTGCCTAACCGGCCAGCTGCTTTTCACAATCGCCGGCAAAAAAAATGCCTGGATGCTCAAACATCCAGGCCGTATCTTAACTTCTGTTTAGGTGTGTGTTACTTCTTTTTGCGGCCGATCAAACCGGCAGCCACTGAACCTAAGCCCAGTAGCCCCAGCAGTGGCAGCGGAGAAGCGGTTTGGGGCAGTTTCGCGTTTGCGCTTTGGTCAGCCGGAGCAGCAGTTGCGGGAGCGGCTGCGTTCTGATCAGCAGGAGCAGCTCCGGGAGCCGTGCTGGCTGGAGGCTGCTGTGCGGCTGGAGGCTGTTGGCTCTGCTCAGGTGTAGTTTGCGCTGAAGTTGGGTTTCCCTGTGCAGCGTTAGCGGTATCGGCAGCAGCTTCTTTGGTGGCGCCAGCGGCTTCGCCAGCGGCGTTCTTCGTTGCATCCGCTGCGTCGCCGGCAGCACTCTTGGTTGCATCAGCGGCGTTGCTTGCCGTACTTGACGCGGCGTCAGCAGTCTTGTCTGCGGCTTGTGAGCCAGCAGCCGCTGCGCCTGTGGCCGCTCCTGTGGCCGCGCCCGCTACTGCTCCGGTAGCGCCGGAGGCTGAATTATCTGTGCTGGTTGCAGCCTGGTTGCTGGTGCAGGAATCGGAGATCATGCTCACCGAGCTGACTTGCAATGAGCCATCACTGCTGCGCGTTCCCTGGATTTGCACCTGGTGTCCGTCATGGGGCTTCAGCATGGAGCTGTCACCCTGCAAGTTGACGCTCTGGCCGTTGTCGGCGGCAAGAACCCAGTTCCCGCCCGACTGCTTCAAGCAGCCCTTCAAGGAAGCCTGCTGGTCGCTCGTGCTGCTTGGGGTGGCGTTCGGGTTGCTCTGGTCGGTCGTTGAGGGGCTCGTGGTGGATGGAGTGGTGGGCTGCTGGCTGGGCTGTTGCTGCTGGTCCGGTGTTGAACCAGCGCTGCCGGTC
>JBGPZS010000525.1:0-3054 GCA_041493865.1 Terriglobia bacterium | reverse complement strand
CTTTGTTGGCATCCGGTTGACGGGGCACGAACAGCATGCCCAGATCTCCGGCGAGGCTGAGCTGGAGGTTAAGCTGGCCGCTGTCCAGAACCAGCTTATCTGGTGAGCCGATATCCGCCACCGCAATGGGACCCTTTGTCAGTCCGCCAAAAACATGGACTGGTTTGGGAGCGGTGAAGGTGATGATGCCATCGGACTGCGCCATCAGGCCCTGGGCGCGAGCGGGAAGAAAACTGTTAGTGTATGCGCCGGATGGCAAATCCACAGACAGCACGGGAACGTCACATGCATTGATGGTTTCCACTGCCTTGCGCCCCAGCCCCTTCAGCGGCGGCTTGAAGCCGGTGCCAAGAATGGCGTCAAGGATGAGATCGACTGCAAGTGCCTGCTGAACTTCAGCCTTGGTGAAAAAACTTTCGTCGGCGATCCACAAAACAGGGACCGGCAGCTTCTTGAACATCTCCAGGGCGTCGCCGCGCAGCTCGTCGGGCCCGCCGGCCAACACGATGACGGAAACTTTTTTGCCGGCTTCATGCAGCTTGCGCGCGGCCACAAAACCATCGCCACCGTTGTTGCCCTTACCGCATACGGCGCAGACGGTGGCGAACTCAAAATGTTTCAGTGCGAACTCGGCCACAGCGGCGCCGGCATTTTCCATCAAAGCGACTGATGGAACGCCGTGTTTCTCCGTCGTCGCGCGGTCGATGGCGCGCATCTCTTCAGCGGTAACTATTTTCATGGGCTCGCGGTGGACTGGGCCGCCAGGGTTTCCAGCTTGGTCAGTTGTGCGGGCTCGCCCATGGCAATCAGCGTATCGCCGGAATGGATAGGCTCCGGCGCTTCCGGGTTGAAGCGCGTCTCCCCCGTGGCGCGGCGGATGGCCAGAATCATGATGCCAAATTTGTGGTGGATGCCGGAGCTTCCCACGGTGGCATCGACCAGCGAAGACTGCGGCGCGATGCGGATCTCTTCAATCACCATCTGCAAGCTGCCGGAGCGGTCGCTGGCGATATCCAGAAAATCGAGCAGGTGAGGACGGAGGAAGCTCTGCGCGATACGGTGGCCCGCGGCGGCGTAAGGCGAGATTACGGTATCGGCGCCGGCGGTTTTCAGGTGCTTTTCCGCGCGCTCTTCACTGGCGCGGGCGATGATCTTGAGCCGCGGGTTCAGGCCGCGCGCGGTAAGCACTATATAAATGTTGGTGGCGTCGGTGGTGGTGGCAGCCACCAGGCCGGCGGCACGTTCAATGCCGGCGTCGCGCAGGGTCTTTTCGCTGGCGGCGTCGCCGATCAGCACAAGCCACTTGGGATCGAGGCCGGCCACGCTCTTCTCTTCGCTTTCGACAATGACAAACGGGCAGGGCTTTTGCGTGAGCTCGCGGGCCACGCTGTTACCGACGCGTCCCGCGCCACAGATGATGTAATGATTTTTCAGACTGCCGACTTCACGTTCCATACGACGTCTACCGAAAACCCTGATCAATTCGAATTCTAACAAAGCCTGCGTGAGCGCCCCGATCATGAGAAAAACCAGAGAGACGCCTGCTGTGATCAGAAAAACGTTGAATACGCGGCCCTCGTGGGAGAGGACATGCACTTCCTGGTAGCCAATGGTGCTCAGGGTGATGATCACCATATAAAAGCTGTCAAACCAGCCCCAACCCTCAATAAAATGAAACCCCACCGTGCCTGCGGCAGTCAGCAGCAGCAGGGCCAGAGCAAAGATTTTTACCAGGCGAAAGCGATGCAGATTCAGAGGCGGTTCCCCCCTCGCCGTTCAATTCTAGATCAACGGCGGAATCTCACCGCGGAGACGCGGAAACGCGGTTTTTTCTGAAATCCCGAGCAGAGCGAGGGAACCCTATTGCCACGATGAACTCCAGGCGAAAAAAACCGGCCGCGAATGCACGCAAACATGCGAATAGAAACTGATTCGTGTTCATTCGCGTTTAATTCGCGGCCCAATGGATCTTGGTTGCGATAGGGTTCCCTCGCTACGCTCGGGATTTCAGACTTCTCCCCGCTGCACGCGACTATGCCTGTGTCCATAGCCGAAATAGACGATCATGCCGATCGCCAGCCATACCACCAGCCGCAACCAGGTAACCCCGGGCAGGTTATACATCAAGTAGGCTGAGACCACGATGCCCATGATCGGAACCAGTGGCACCCAGGGCGTTTTGAAAGGACGCGGCAGCTCTGGATGGCGGCGGCGGATCACCCACACGCCTCCCGAAACAATGGCAAATGCCAGCAGAGTGCCGATGTTCACCATATCGCCCAGCTGGTTGATGGGCAGAGAGGCTGCTAATACCGCCACGAAAAAACCTACGGTGAGCGTGGAAATCCAGGGCGTGCGAAAACGTGGATGGATAACATTGAACAGCGGAGGCAGGAGGCCATCGCGAGACATGGAAAAGAAGACGCGCGACTGTCCCAGCAGCATGACCACAATCGTGCTGGTCAGGCCCATCAGGGCGCCAAGCTTTACCAGCAGACTGCCCCAGCGATTTCCCGTAGCGTCAATGCCGATGGCCAGCGGGTCGGGAACGTTCAGCCCCTTATAGTTGACCAGACCGGTAAGAACACCCGCGGCAAGAATATACAGAATGGTGCAGATAACCAGAGATCCGAGAATGCCGATGGGCATGTCGCGGGCAGGATTTTTCGCTTCCTGCGCGGCAGTGGATACAGCGTCAAAGCCGATATAGGCAAAGAAAATAATGGCCGCGCCATGGCTGATTCCCGTCCATCCAAACTCGCCTCCGGTGCTGGGTGGAATAAAAGGATGCCAGTTGGCCGCGGTCAACTGAGGATGCTGAAACAGGTAGCGCGCACCGATTCCGATAAATACCAGCAGTACGCCCACTTTGACCAGGACGATGGTGCTATTGAAGTTCGCCGATTCCTTGATACCGATCACCAGCACCAGAGTGCAAAACACAATGGCAAGAAAGCCCAACAAATTGAAGGCGCCGTGCGCGTGTTGCAGCGTGGCTGGATCAATCCCGAGGACCTTTAACTTGGGTCCGATGCGCGCCAGATTTTCCCAATG
>JBGPZS010000389.1:0-4373 GCA_041493865.1 Terriglobia bacterium | reverse complement strand
GTATTCAAACTCCTGCAGCAGCGTAACGTGCTCCGGAGGCATGGAGTCGGTGTGCACGTCTTCCAGCGCGCGGTACAGCTCAGCTTCAAACGCCAGCGCAGCCTGCGAGATGTACGCGTACGAGCTGTCCACTTCCGGCCGCTGCCACATCGGGTGCTCGCCCTGCGGCGGCGTGCGGAAAAGGTATGTGATGATGCAGTCGGTCTTGTCGCGATCGCCGGAGCGCTGCGATGCTTTGCTGGTAAAGTAGCGCAGCAGCGCGTGCGCGGTCTCAAATCCGGGAAGCGTCTTCAGCGCGTCGCGTATCAAGGGCGGCGTCAGCGCCAGGTCCACCAGGTCCAGCCACATCTTGAAATTATGGTTGTGTTCTTCGATGTTCGCGGGCGTGTCGCTTACGATCTTGATCTCAGCAGGAACGGGCACACCATGTCCCAGGTTCTTCTCGAGCAGACCAAGGTAAAAGGTGTGAACGGTTTTAAGGTCCTTCAGTTCTTTGTGGGAATCCTGGCCCAACATTAACTCCTGCCCGTACGATTTCGAGTCCTGCAATTGGGGGTGAGCAAGCCGGAATTTGCCAGTAGTTTAAACCACCTTAATCTTCAGACACAATCGGGGACTCCCTGACAAAAAAGGTAACCCCCTTACAAAATTATGATTCCATGAGACTTACGCTTATCCGGGGAACGCCGGTCGGTGGCCTTATTTCCCTCCCAGCAGCATCTTCGCAATAGTTTGCAACTGCATGTTTGAGGTGCCTTCGTAAATCTTTCCGATTTTCGCGTCGCGGTAATATTTCTCCACCGGATAGTCTTTCGTAAAACCGTAGCCGCCGTAAATCTCCACCGCCAGTGACGCCACGCGCTCGGCCACCTGTGACGCAAACAATTTGGTCATGGCCGCTTCCTTCACAAAATTCATTCCGGCGTCTTTCATGCGCGCCGCGTTGTAGACCATCATCTTCACGGCCTCAATCTCCGTGGCCATCTGCGCCAGTTGGAACTGGATTCCCTGGAAGTCGGAAATGCTTTTACCGAATTGCTTGCGCTCCTGCGAATACTTGAGCGCGCTCTCCCACGCTCCGCGCGCCAGGCCCAGCATCTGCGCTCCAATACCGATGCGCCCTTCGTTCAGCGTTTCAATGGCGATCTTGTAGCCTTTGCCCACCTCGCCCAGCACATTTTCTTTGGGTACGCGGCAATCTTCCAGGATCAGTTCGCACGTGCTGGAGGCGCGGATTCCCAGCTTGTCCTCTTTTTTGCCTACGCTGAATCCGGCAAATCCTTTCTCCACGATGAACGCGGTAATGCCCTTGTAGCCGGCAGCGGGGTCCAGCGTTGCAAACAGGATGAACACGCCCGCCTCTTTGCCGTTGGTGATCCACATCTTGCGCCCGTTGAGCACGTACTCGCTGCTTTTAAGCTCCGCGCGCGTCTGCATGGCAAAGGCATCGGAGCCCGACGAAGCCTCGCTCAGCGCGTACGCTCCCACCGTGTGGTTGGTCATCTGGGGCAGATAGCGGCGCTTCTGTTCTTCCGTGGTCCAGCGCAGCAGCGCGTTATTGACCAGCGTGTTTTGCACGTCCACGATCACGCCCGCCGATGCGTCGACCCGCGAGATCTCCTCCACCGCCAGGATCGCCTCAAAAAACCTTCCCCCCGCGCCCCCATACTGCTCCGGCACCTCGATCCCCATCAGACCCAGGCGGAAAAACTGGTCAATCAGCTCGCGCTCAAAGACGCCTTTCTCGTCCATCTCGCGCACCTTGGGCCGGAGCGCCTGGTCGGCAAACTGGCGCACGTTGTCGCGAAACAAATTTTCGTCGTCGGTAAGCGCCACCAGCGGCTGCGGCGGCGGTGCAATCTGGGTGGAAATCTGGGACATCGAATGATCCTTTGGAGAGAGTCGGGGAAACCTAAAATTGTATCATCGCCTGGCGCCCGTGGTCGTGACGGCATCAAGCTGCTACCACACGGCCGGCATTGCCGATCCGGCTAATTGCAACTGCTAATTTGCTCACTTGACGCAATCCCCTGCACCACGTTTAATGCCAAGCATGCGCGTAGCCTTCTTAGGTCTTGGAATCATGGGACGGCCCATGGCCGCCAACCTGGTCAAAGCCGGTCACGAAGTCACCGTCTGGAACCGCACGCCCCGCGAAGTGGAAGGGGCCAAAACCGCAGCCACTCCGGCCGAAGCTGCCAAGGACAAAGAAGTAGTGTGGGTCTGCGTCTCCGATACCAAGGCCGTTCAGAACGTTCTCTTTGGCCCTGGCGGCGCCATGGAAGGCCTTTCCAGCGGCACCATTGTCGTCGACTCCAGCACCATCTCGCCTTCCGCCAGCCTGCTCTTCATGGAAGGCTTACAGGAAAAAGGCTGTGAATTCCTCGATGCCCCTGTTACAGGCTCCAAGGTCGCCGCGGAAACTGGCCAGTTGATCTTTATGATCGGCGGCGCGCCCCACAACATCGAGCGTGTCGAGCCGCTGCTCCGCGCCATGGGCAAGAAAGTCATCCACATGGGCGACAACGGCAAAGGCCTCTCCGCCAAGCTCGCTCAGAACATGAATATCGTCTTTATCTATGAAGGGCTGTGCGAGAGCCTCACCCTGGCCAAAAAGCTCGGCGTCGCGCCGGAGAAGATGTTCGAGCTGATTGAGGCCTCCATGATCCGTTCCGGCGTGGCCGAATACAAAAAGCCGTTCATCCTGAACCAGGACTACTCTCCCAACTTCCCCCTGAAGCTGATGCACAAAGACATGCACCTGATGATGGATGCCGCCAAGGAAAACGGCGTCGAGCTTCCGGGCCTCGCCAAGATCGACGAGATCTATGAAGAAGCCAGCAAGGACGGACACGACGACCTGGACTATGCCGCCACCATTATGCTTCTCGAAGAGCGCGCCGGTTTGCGGTTGAAAGGGAAGCAACCGTAGCCAGCGTGCAAGCCGGTTCAACCCTCTTCTTGCGATCCAGTGTGCAGTCGTAGTAACGTAGGCTCTGCCCGTGGTATTTTGGCTGCGCCAGTTCTTATGCGCCCACCTGGAGAAGGTAGCGTACTCCGAAAGAAGAGAGGTGCTTACCAGCCATGTGGCTTGTCAACATTCTTGCATTAGCAGGCGGAATAGCTTTTTCCCTGCTGCAAAACCCAACTTCCAGCCAACAGAGTTCTTCCCCAAAAAAAACAGCTTCCGTCGCGGAACAGGTTTCGCCTGCTCCGCCAGTCCCGGCTTCCGCGGTGGCTCCTGCGCAGCCCGTCATCACCATTCATGGCCTTTGCGATGAAGGCGCGCGCACAGGCGGGGAGCAGGCCGGCGCGTGCAGCAAGGCGATCTCGCGAAAAGAGTTTGAAAGCTTGATGGATGCTCTGAATCCGGGCGGTCAAACGGTCTCGCCGGCCGGACGGCAGAACCTGGCCCAGGCCTACGTGGAAGCGCTGGCCTTCGCCGATGCCGCCAGGAAGACCGGTACGCAAGAGACTGAAGAGTTCCGCCAGGTGATGTTCTGGGTGCGGCTGCGCACGATTGCCGATCTCTACCGCCGCAAGTTGCAGGAACAATACCGCACTCCATCACCCGAGGAGATTGATTCTTATTACCAGCAGCATCTCGCGTCGTTCGAAAGGGTGCAGCTGCTTCGTATCCTGACGCCGAGAGAGAACTTTGCGGCCACAGACAAGAGCGGGTTTGACCAGAAGGCACTGGCAGCCGCCCAGGCCGCGCATACGCGGGCCGTAAACGGTGAAGCCCCTGAGCAGATTCAAAAGGATGTCTACGCCGGCCTGGGACTGGAGAGGCCTCCGGCTACTGACCTGGGGACCTTTCGCCGCGCGGACTTCATCGAAGAAGAAGCCACCGACGTGTTCTCACTGCAACCGGGCGAAGTCAGCCCGTTGGAGACCGAGCTCAAGAGTTACGTGATTTACAAAGTCGTGGGCAAAGAAACGCTGACGGAAGCCCAGGTAAAGGCGGAGATCGTTCGCGAGATTGCGCAACAAAAATACCGGGACGCGATCAAAGCCGTCCTTGATTCCGCTCCCGCGGATTTCAACGAGCAATACTTCGGCCCCATGGCGCCCAAGCCTCCGCTGGAGGCCCCGGCAGTACCGCGGCGGCCGGCGCATTAAGCGGGAAGTGCCCTTTGCCGCTGTGCCTGCTCTAAAAAACCGGCGCGGCGGACCGGGGACGGAAGTCCGCCGCGCAACGGCCGCAATGCAGGACAAAAGCTAAAGTGATCGCAAGAACAGGATCACGTCCTGCTGCTGAGTACAACTCAATTGGTTGAATCTGGTGATCACTGCATTCGCTTCTGAACCGCAGAACGTAGTGGTTGCCCCTGGGACGGTAATTGCCTGTCCGTTAAGGATGAAGGACTCGG
>JBGPZS010000023.1:0-17127 GCA_041493865.1 Terriglobia bacterium | reverse complement strand
TCGTAAATTACAAATCACAAATTAAATCGCCTTCATCGGCTCCCGCCTTTGACTCCACCCGGATGCTGGTGCAGCCACTCGTCCAGCTCCGCCTGTAACCGCGGGCGCCTCTTGATACAGCTATTGATGTCTTCACCTGACTGCTTCAGCGTTCGCTGCGCCGCCGGCACCTTGTGCTCGCTGAAGAAATTCTGCACGTCGTCGCGCATTTCCGCGCTGCAAAACTTTCTCGTCGCGTTCACAATCTCCGGCCCGCTGGCCATGGTGTTCTTCTTCTCTACCGCCGGCCAGTGCGTCTTCACCCACTCCCACGCTATCTTCTGGTTGTCGACATTGGAGAGCACGGCGGAAATCAGCCGCGCAGAATCCTGGTTCCGGATTTCATCGGAAACGCCGAGTTCCAGCACTCGTGCAACGATCTTGGGATCGCGAAACTCGGCCAGCGCTCCGCCCACGTTGTAATACTGTTCCGGAGAGTTCATGCGGCGCATGGCGGTCACATATTGTTCGAACAGCGCTTCATTCCCGTAACGCGCCGCCACGGTGAGCACCTCTTTGGCCATGCTTGCATCCACCGAAGTCGGGTCTTTCAGATACTGCTCGGCTAGTCGGGTCGCTTGCCGGATGGTCTCCTGGTCCTCGCCCACCATGCCCAGAATGTGGACCAGGTCGCCGCGCAGCGTGTGCGTGTCGGCGCTCTCGTTCGCGCCCGGCGTCCACCCGATCTTCGCCATCATGGGCTGGAAGTTGGAGCGCGCCCAGGAACGAAACGCGCTTGCCTCGGTCCCCGGGAGCAGGTAGTTGTTGATGTAATCCAGCGTGGGCAGATAGCTTTCCACCACCGAGCGTTGCGTATCCTGGTTCACGGCCGCAAGCAGGTCAAGATACGTCGCCATGCTTTCCAGGCCGGAACCCACCAGCGCGGCCTCATCGCGCAACAGTGCGATGCGCTCGGCTGTGGTCAGTTCCGTGCCGGCCACGGCAATCAGTTTCTGCAAGTCGGCTTTGTCATATTGCGTGCGGTAATAGCCTGACGCGCTTCCGTTGACAAACACCCATGCTGAACATCCTGCCACGGGCAGCGTCTGCTCTTTCTGGCTCAGAATCTGGCAGAAAGGCTTGGCGCCGCCGGACTTCACGCACACCGGCACCATCCATAGCTGGTCGCTTTTTGGCGCTGCGCTGGGATCGGCCCAGAAGCGCCGCTGTGAAGCCGTTACCTGCGTCTTCGGCTGGGGTTTCAACGGTGCGCGACGTGACCGTTTTCCCCTGCGCACCGGCTCCTTCACCGCCGGAGGATTCAGGCACGCCGATTTCACCGCCACCAGCGGCCCTCCCGCCTGGTCCACAAATGTCGGCATGATCTTGTCCACCGGACGCCCTGATGCCGCGCTCAGCGAACCCCAGAAATCTTCCGCTGTGGCGTTGCCGTAGCTGAACTTGCGCAGATAGACGTTCACGCCCCGGCGGAAAACGTCCGGGCTCACGTAAGACTCGATCATGCGCAGGACCGCCGCGGCCTTTTCGTACGAAATTGAATCGAACAGTTCGTTGATTTCTTCCGGCGTCTCCGCCTTGGCGCGGATGGGATGTGTATTTACCAGCGCGTCCGCCGTTAATGCCGTGTCCGTGCTCTGCACCGCATCAAGCACGGCATTCCACTCCGGATGCAGCGCCTGCGAGGGCTTCAGCGCCATCCACGTGGCAAACCCTTCATTCAGCCAGATGTTGTCCCACCATTTCATGGTTACCAGGTCGCCGAACCACTGGTGCGCCATCTCGTGGGCCAGAACTTCAAAGACCGATTGATGCGAATCCACGGAAGAATTCTTGTCGTCAATAAAAAGCAATGATTCGCGATAGAAAATCGCCGCCGTGTTTTCCATCGCGCCGGCCTCAAAATCAGGCACGCCCACAATGTCCAGCTTGCCGAACGGGTACGGAATCCCATAGTACTGGTTGTAAAACTTCAGGATCTCGGCTGCATAGCGCAACGCGGCCGTGCCCAGCGGCTTTTTGTCCGGCGTTCCGCAGACGCGGATGGGAATGTTGTCCGCTGTTCCTTCAGTGCACTCAAAGTCGCCCACCGCCATGGCTACCAAGTAGGTCGACATCTGCGGCGTGGTTGAAAACTGGAGCGTATGTTTCCCTTCCGCGGGGCCGGGCGTATCGGAAATAATTTTTCCATTGGAAATCGCCGTATCGCCTTTGTCGATAATCAAAGCGATGTCAAACTTCGCCTTGATTGCAGGTTCGTCAAATGAGGGGAAGGCGCGCCGCGCGTCCGTCGATTCAAACTGCGTTGTCGCATAGTTCCGCTCTTTCGTGCGGGCCAGATAGAATCCGCGCAGCTTGTCATTCAGAATGCCCGTGAACTTGATGTGGATGCTCGCCGGCCCGGGCTGCAACTCCTCTGCAACCGTCAGCGTGGCCTGCTCTTTTTCCGGTGCGAAGGTCCACTTTGCCACCTGCGTCCTGCTGTCCTGTGTGACCGTCGTTTCCTGAAACTCCAGCTCGATTGCGTTCAGCGTGATCGAGTTGGTGACCTTGTTGACTTCCACGTCGATGGTTTCGTCGCCGGCGAAGACCGCTTTCTGCAAGTCCGGCGTAAAGGTCAGGCCATAGTGCCGCGGGCTCACGCCGTATGGCAGGCGTTGTGCGCTGGCAAACAGCGGCAGAAAAATAAAGATAATCCAGGCAGACTTTTTCAGTGGCGCCATTTTTCTCCTTGAAACTCGTACGTGCGTTGCGGCAACACCCGCGCTATTGCGCCGGCGCTTTGCAAGCGTGCTGCGCGATCGTTGGCACTCGCTTGCCCTTGGTCACGGTTGCACAAAGACTCGGCCGATAGTCTTTGCCGTCCCAGTCATAAACCGTTGTTTCCATCTTGAGCGAGCTGACCTCAAACTTCCCCGTCAGCGAAGGCATACCTCGTTTGACGATCTTCATGGGACGAAGTGAGGCGTATTTTTCACGCAACGCCAGCCGGTATCCCTGACCGTTGCGCAGATACACAAGCGTGTCGCAATTGTTGCTCTGGCAATGGCAGGCTCCCTGCACCTCGACAATCGTCCCCAGTTCGCGTCCGCCTGCCCGAATCGGTACTGTGGCCAGGCTCGGCTCGTCGTCTTGAGCAACGCCAGGTTTTGCGCATGCAGCGTCCCGCAAAGCAGAGGCTTTCAAGTCGGTGGACAAACCTCCTTCCTGCGCAGCACAAACGATCAAGATTCCGCTGAGAAGAAAGAAAAACAACACCGTATTGAGCTTATTCATCGGGTCCCTGGAAACCTGTGTCCTTATTGGAGCTATTAGGGGAAGATACCACACGGCATAGCATTGAACCGTTGCTCAAGCAGGTCCGGGGCGTTGACGCATGGCGGCACTTCGGTCCCGGGCAGCCATAACTCGCCTCGCGGCCCTACCACGATCGCGGTCTGCTTGAAGTCAGCATTCGAGAGACCGCGCAACACGGGCAGGATCTTCATCTCAGGGTCCATCTTTGGCCCGCCGGGCTTTTCCTGTTTCACTGGATAAACCTTGCCCCGCAGAAACGTCCCGTCTGTGCCCAGATGCGCTTCCAGCACCAGCGAAAGACCGTTCTCCGCATTCAGGTTGAATGGCCCATACGTGGCGAAGTTCCCCAGCGAGTAAGCGACCAGCTTGCCCCGATAAATCTCCATGGCACGGACCACATGCGGACCGGAGCCCAGCACCAGGTCAGCGCCTGCATCGATGGCGGCATGTGTAAACCGGCGCAGATCGCCCCGGTCTTCGCCCAGAAATGTATCATCGCCATCCAGGACGTGCTGGTGCGTCGCACCTTCCGCGCCGCCGTGAAAACCTACAATCACCAGGTCTGCCTCCGCCCGCGCCGCGCGAATCGTCTGCAATGACTCTTCCAGATCCAGCAGGTTGTACGCCCCCGGGTAAGTCGCAAATGCGATGATGGCGATCTTTTTGCCTTTTACCGTGAGGCGCGCGATATCGCCAATTTCGCCCGTATGCGTAATCTGCATCGCATCCAAAACCTGGCGTGAACTGGCTCGCCCTTCCAGGCCGAAGTCCATGGCATGATTGTTGGCCAGCCCCATCGCGGTGAATCCTGCATTCTTTAAGTATTTTCCATAACGCGTGGGCACGCGAAACGCAAAGCACGTACCCTCCTTCTTGCCGCGGCACTTGGCTGAGACGCCGCCATCGATAATCGGGCCTTCCAGGTTTCCATACACAACGTCCCCGCGTTTGAGAAACGGTGCGACCTCGGTCAGCAGGTCGGCGCCGTCATTGGGCGGCAGCGTAGATTCGTCTGGAAACGTCGTACCCAGCATCACGTCACCCACGGCCGTAACCACAATCTCATCGAACGGAGTTGGTGCTGATGAAGAATTATCAACGGTCGCCGGTGCCGGTGAACTAACGGGTGTGGGAGTCGGCGACGCTTGCGGCATTGCTGCCGGGGAAATCTGCTGGGACGCTTGCGGTGCTGGCTCTGAGGATTTGGACTGCTCGCTGTTCTGGGCGGCGTATGCCGCGTACGGCCCAGAAAGAGCCGCAAAAAAACAGAAAAAGACGCCGGATAAACACAGCGCTCTTCGCCCATGAGTACGAGACTTGATTTCAGCAGACCTCAGCGCCACTCTGTTGAGGCATCGGCCCCGTTGCAATGCTCGCGAGGCACAAAGCACCACTAGGCGCGACCAGAAGTTGGCCCATCCTGAGGTGATCGCCAGCTGGGGTCCCCAACATTCGCGGTTTTCGCGTGTTGCGATGGAAGCGAAGCCGGAAAGGTGGGTAAGCGGCAAGATCAGGTCGAGCCCCAGATCCGGGCCCCCGGTATGTGTGGTTTTCGCGTAATGGGGTGGAGGAGGGGCGGCACAGGGAATTCTCACGAGACTCCCAATTCGCTGTTGAACGTTTGCCATTGCCGAATATGCTTTGTCACGCGCCGTCGTCCCGTCCCACAACCTGTCCTGCCACCACCATTTCAACACAGCGGTCCCAGGCAAACCAATAAGCGATTTCCCTGTAATCCTTTACGTTTAAGACCGCCATGTCCGCGTCTTTCCCGGCCTCCAGGCTTCCCTTCCTGTCCTGTAGCCGAAGCGCACATGCTGCATTGATGGTAGTAGCCGCAATGGCCTCCGCCGGTGTCATCTTCATATGTGTACACGCCAGCGATATCACAAACGGCATGCTCGGCGTAGGTGACGTGCCGGGATTGTAGTCGGTCGCCAGTGCCACCGGTACTCCCGCGTCGATCAGCCTCCGCGCATCCGGAAATTCCTTGTGTCCGAGAAAGTAGTTCGCTCCCGGCAGCAGGACCGCGACCGTTTCTCCGCGCGCCAGCAGAGAAATATCCTCCGGCTGTACGCAATCCATGTGATCGAGCGATGCCGGCTGATGTTCCAGGAGCGGTCCAAGCTTCGCTGGCGTGAACTGGCAAACGTGCGCGCGCGTGCCCAGTCCATGTTGGCGCGCCGCGGCCAGGACCCTTTCCGATTGCACCTGCGTAAATGCGCCGCGATCGCAGAACACATCAACGTATTGCGCCAGCTTCTTCCGCGCCACCAGCGGGATCATCTCTTCGCAAACTTTCCGAACGTATTCATCCGGCTGGCCGGCATATTCCTGCGGTACCACGTGCGCCGCCAGCAGCGTTGGCACTACCATGCCTGGCCAGTGGCGCCCGGCATCACGGATCGCCTCCAGCGACTTCACCTCATCTTCCATGGTCAAGCCATAACCGGACTTGGCTTCCACCACCGTCGTCCCCTGGTCCAGCATGGCGTTGAACGCCGTAAGCACTTTCTTGCTCAGGTCGCCCCGGCTGGCCCGCCGCACTGCGGCGACACTGGAGCGAATCCCGCCACCGGCCGCGGCAATCTCTTCATAGCCGGCGCCGGCGATGCGCTTTTCAAAATCACCCAGCCGCGTCTCGGCGAATGCCGGATGCGTGTGGCAATCGATCAATCCCGGCAGCACCACGCCGCCTCTGCAATCCAGCTCCGTGACCTTGCGCCGGTTCTTGCTCAACCAGGGATCGCGCAGCAAGGCGCCTTGCGGCCCCGCAGTGATGATCTTCCCACCGGCACAGACAACCGCCGCATCTTCTATTACGCCAATTTCTTTGAGGGCGGAGCCGCGCCGCGGTCCACCCTCTCCGCGCAAGGTAAGCAACTGACCGATGTTGGCCAGCAGGAGATAAGTCGGTGGTTTTTGCAACTTTTTATCTGGCACTTAGAGGCTCTTCACACTTTGCGAGATAATATCTATTCGATACCAGTCGTTCGTGTTCGCGTTCTTTTGCGGACACCAGAGGTTTCGTCACGCGAAGCGCCTTTGCCGGACCAAAAAGGCCTGCTTTGACCGGGGAGCAAGAGTTGCGATCGATCGCCGGATGACCTTACCGTTCGCATGCCGGCAGCGTAACTCACTTTTGCCGACGAGCGCGGGAGCAAGGAGTAGGCCGACCCCAGGCGCAGCACCATCTCGGACGGCGGAGCATAAAGATTTGACTGCGTGATGCGGCCGCGAAATCCCGTTCGAGTCCGCACTTCCTGAATGATTTGCGCTGCCTCTTCGTCTGTCAACCGTGGATCAACCGCTATGTCTTCGATCAAAGAATTGGCGTCAACGCGATACGCGTATAGCTCTCCTCCAGGCTGGCCTTCAAAGTACAGAAGGCGCACCTCGTCTTCGTGCGAGAATGCCTTGCGTTTCACCAGCAGGGTTTTTGCTATCACGTGTACGTCCGGCACGGCTGCTCTGCGAAACAACCTCCTGGCCCATGTGACCATTTCATCGGTGGAAAGGTACTGGACCTTCCCCGCAAAAACCATCCCGACCGCGGTGCGGTCAAAAGTTTCAACCAGCTTCCGGATTCTCGACCGAATCCGTACCGATCTTTTGTCTCCGGAGTAGATGCGCCACATAGCGTCCGAACTTGCCGTCAAAGTCCAGCACTGGCCATAAAAGCTGTGACGCTGCCCGAACTCGATCCGTTCACCCGTGGGCAGCTCAGCCTTCATTCCAAGAATGAAGTTTTCAAACGGGTCGTCCCATTTGTGTGGCTTCACCAGCGTGTTCTTGCGCCCCTCGAACAGCTCAAAGAGACGGGACAGGCTCATGATGCGAAACACATGGTTTTCTCGCTCGCTTTTGCGGATGTTGAGGTAGCACCCTGAGAAGTCCACGCTTTTCTCCTTCCCCCTTGTCAGCTATGACCCAATCTCCGCTTGTTCCTGGTTGTTGCTTTCAATTGCACCTTTTTTTGATGCGGCTGCATTCGCTCGGATCCCGGCCCATCAAGAATGACAGGATGCACCGGCTGCCGCAAGTTGCGCAAAGGATTCCCTCAGCAACTAACCGGCGACCATCTTTCTTTCGATCCCACAGCGGGGACAGCGCCAGATATCGTCAACCACCAGCGCGGCGCCGCAAACCGGGCACACAGATTCGTTAGCCGGTTGAACCTCATTGAGCTTATCCGCCAGGCGCACATCCGGCTTACTCTTCAGCGTGTGCCACAGGGCGGCGGCAAATGCAATGGGAAGGCCAATGCGCATAGGCCACACCCAGGGATCGCCTGCTGGCGGTACCCCCCAAAGTACGACGGCAAGAAACGCCAGGATAACCACGCCTGCCCATTTGAATCCTTTGCGCGTCCCCGGGTGCGTATGCGGATCGCGGCCACACACGGAGCAATGCCAGCGGCGCAAAAACCCAAGTGGTATTAACGGGATATAAAAGATGTGAATTACGTCAAACGTCCTGGCCCGAAACGCGCGACGTGGCGCGGCACAGGTTAAGCAAAAGTCATTGCGATACGCGACGATCTTTGGTTTGAAATGATAAATACCGTGCAGAATGAACAAGGGTAGTTTTCTCTCTTTGTATCTTTGTGACCGTAAGGGTCCCTCGCCTATGCTCGGGACAAAGCTACTTCATCGGCACCTTCACGCCCTTCTTTTCCGCGAATCGCGCAGCTTCATCGTACCCCGCGTCCACATGCCGCGCCACGCCGATTCCCGGATCGTTCGTCAGCACGCGCTCGATGCGTTTCGCCATCATCTCTGTTCCGTCGGCAACGATGACTTGTCCTGCGTGCAGTGAATAGCCGATGCCCACGCCACCGCCGTTGTGGATGGAAACCCAGCTCGCGCCGCTGGCGGTGTTGAGCAGCGCGTTGAGCAAAGGCCAGTCAGCCACGGCATCGCTGCCATCTTTCATGCTCTCGGTCTCGCGATACGGTGAAGCTACTGATCCGCAATCCAGATGATCACGGCCGATCACGATCGGCGCTTTGATCTTGCCTTTCTTGACCAGATCGTTCATGGCCAGCCCAAACTGCGCGCGCTCGCCATAACCCAGCCAGCAGATGCGCGCCGGCAGTCCCTGGAACTGGATGCGCTTGCGCGCCAGGTTGATCCAGCGGCCCAGGATACGGTTCTGCGGAAACAGCTCCAGCACCAGATCGTCGGTCACGGCAATGTCAGCGGGATCGCCGGAGAGCGCTACCCAGCGGAACGGCCCCCGGCCTTCGCAGAACAGAGGCCGGATGTACGCCGGCACGAAGCCGGGAAAATCATAGGCGTTTTTCACGCCGCGCTGAAATGCGAACGTCCGGATGTTGTTTCCGTAGTCGAAGGTCACGCTTCCCATCTTCTGCAGGCGCAGCATACCTTCCACGTGCCGCGCCATTGCATCCAACGATCGCTCCAGATAGGTTTTTGGATCGCGCTGGCGCAGCTCCAGCGCCTGCTCCAGCGTCATGCCATTGGGAACGTAACCGTTCAGGGGATCGTGCGCCGAGGTCTGGTCAGTAAGTATGTCCGGCAGCACGCTGCGTTCAGCCAGCTCGGGCACTACGTCAGCGCAATTTCCTACCAGCCCGACCGAAACTGCCTCTTTCCTGCTCATGGCGTTCTTCAGGATCGTCAGCGCTTCATCCAGGGTATTCGCCATGTGGTCGCAATAGCCGGTTTTCAGGCGCTTCTTGATGCGCTCCGCGTCCACGTCGATCCCCAGGAAACACGCGCCTGCCATAGTGGCCGCCAGCGGCTGTGCGCCGCCCATGCCGCCCATGCCGCCACTCACCACCAGCTTGCCCGCTAGCTCGCCGCCAAAATGCTTTTCCGCGATTGCGGCAAAGGTCTCAAAGGTCCCTTGAATGATTCCCTGCGAGCCAATGTAAATCCAGGAACCTGCCGTCATCTGTCCATACATCATGAGCCCGGCGCGCTCCAGTTCGTTGAACTTCTCCCAGTTGGACCAGTGGCCGACAAGATTGGAATTGGCGATCAGTACGCGTGGCGCGTAGTCGTGTGTCTTGAAAATACCTACCGGCTTGCCTGACTGCACCAGGAGCGTTTCGTCGCTCTCCAGCGCCTTCAACGACGCCAGGATCGCCTCCAGGCACTGCTGGTTGCGCGCTGCCTTCCCCGTTCCGCCATAGACCACCAGGTCGCGCGGACGCTCTCCCACCTCGTCATCCAGGTTGTTCATCAGCATGCGCATGGCGGCTTCCTGCGGCCATGCTTTGCACGTCAGCTCTGTTCCACGTGGCGATTTCAGCGGAGGAAGATGTGTGGCTTGAATTTCAGTATCGACCGGCATACCGAAATGGTAGCAGGATTAGGCAGGTTTTGCGGCGATAAGCGGCGGTTGAATTGACAGCCTGGCCATCCGCAGTTGGGAAGCATTGCTCGGAGTGCGGCGTCGATCAGATTTCAAATTGCAAACCCGATTACAAGTCTTCCTCTACCAACTGCTGTAGGCCGTTCCTTCGGAGCTGATCAGGTTGGAGCCGCTCTTCACGTCAGTGATCCCTGGCGCTGTCTGGTCAACGCTCTGGAGCACGTCTTCCTGAACCGTCTGCCACGTATCTGCGGCATGAGTAAACGGGTCCTTCGGGATGGCATGCAGGTAGCCCGCGCTCACAATGTCATTCAGGTCCTGCGGCGCCTTGCTCTTGTCCTGGGTGTACTGATCGATCGCCTGGCGCATGTTAAACAGATCCTGCTTCAGCACCGCTTCATTTGCGTGCAGGATGTGGATCTTATAGATCGGCACCATGACACCCAGCAAAATGGAGATCATGGCGCACACGATGATCATCTCAATCAGCGTGAAACCGCGCTGCTGCCTCTTGCTCTTGGATGGAACAATCATAGATGGACCGATCATAGACATTACCAATCCTTATACTTCGTGCCGTTCAATCCCGTGCCGGTGGATTTTGTGTACACATCGAACACGTTCTGCCCGCCCCACGAATCTGATTGAGGATCGTCCTGCATCGAGCGCATGCCCCAATCGTTGTTGCCTGTCATGGGGTCCACCGGGACGTGGCGCAAAAAGCGGAGTTTCTTTCCACCCGCGATTTCCACGCCGTTGACCAGCGTGTCCAGGTCCGGCGGATACCCTTCAGTGCCCAGCTTGATCTGAAAAGCGTTCTTGTCCGCCGCGTCCTTATAGCGATCAATGGCAGAACGCATCTCCCACAGCGCCCGCCGCAACTCCACTTCCCGCTGGCGCCTCACGCTGACCTTCACGATCGGGACTGCCGCTCCCATCAGGATCAGCAGGATCGTGATCACCACAATCATCTCCAGCAGCGTCACGCCGCGTTGCCGCGCTGCCAACACTCGCTTGTCCCAGAAGCCGCTGTTCGTAAGGCCGGTTTTTTTCAACATCATCCTGGACCTTCCGCTTCTAGTTTACGGTAACCGTGGTCTGCGAGCCCAGCACGTCCAGCGGCTGGTTCTGGCTGTTGCGGGCGCCTGGAACGGCAATGGAAATTGTCCCTGTGCCCTTGGACTTCGCCGTGAACACCAGGCTGAATACCGCACCATCGCCGGAAACACCCTGCGCTCCCGGCGGACGTTGCGCGGTGATCTGGAGTTTGCCCGTGGATGGATCGTCGCGATGCACCAGCACCACATTCTGGCCGTCCTTGGCCAGGAACTCACCATTGGTGACATTCACAAACTGGACTAGGTTGGGATCATAGCTGACCTGGATGGGAACTGACGCAATGTCCTGCCCATGCGACAGCAGGATCGTCAATGAGAACATGCTTCCCTGCTGTTGTGACAAGCTGCCCGGATCCAGCCGCAGTCCAACCTGCCCCGGTTTCAGCGTTTGCTGGACTGAGGGCGTGCTGGTTGGCGCTACGGTCTGCGCCGGTGGCGCTTGCTGCGCCGGCGTCTGCGCGGGGGCCTGATTCACTGGAGGTTGGCTCGCAGGCTGGCGCGATGGCGTTACCGGCGCGCCGCCTGCCGGCTGCTGCTGTTGCGGGGCATTGCCCGCGCCCGGAGGCGCCGTGCTTGTGGCCGCCGGTCTGCCGCCCATCCGCAGATCGATACCACTGCCCGTACCCACGTCAAACGCGCGGCGGTTCAGATCGTTAAGCTCCTGTGAGCGCACGATGTGCGGCACCAGCAGGAAAACCAGTTCGTTGGTGACCTTTTCGGTTTGATGCGACGTAAAGAGATACTTCAAGATCGGAATTTCGCCCAGAAACGGCGTGCCGCCGGTGGTACTGGTGTCAGATACTTCCAGGATTCCGCCCATCAGGTTGGTCTCTCCATCCAACAAGCGGATGGTTTGCTCCACCTTGCGCGTGCTGATAATTGGCTGGGTAATGCCGCCGATCGTCTGCGATCCGTTCAGGTTTGAGATTTCCATTGACGTCTTCAGGGTGACTTGGCCGTCCGGGTGCACGCGCGGAGTGATTTCCATCTTTACGCCCACGTCCGTATAGGTGAATTGCGTATTCACGCCCACCGCGCCCACGGCCGTGCCCACGCCCAACGGCGTGCCGAACGAACCTGTCGCAATAGGAATCTTGTCCGCGATGGTGAGCGTGGCCTTCTCGTTGTCCGTTGCGCGGATCTTCGGGTTTTGCATGATCTTGGTGTTCGCATCGGAAAACAAAGCAACTGCTTTCAACGAATCGATCGTGACCGCATAGTTCGTGGAATTGAGGTGTTGCAGGTCATTGAAGTTCAAACTTCCAGTGGAGCTGGTGGTGCTCCCGCCGGTGGTCGTGCTGGCAACGGTGTTGGTGCCCTGCAGGTTCACGGTGAGGTTCTGCGGCGGCGTGATGCCCAGGTTGCGCAATTTGTCACGCCGCACCTGCGCCACCCACACATCCACAATCACTTCCGGCTTTGACTTATCAATGTCATCAATCATCTTGGAAGCCAGCGCCAGTTGGTCCGGGGTGCCTTTGATAACGATGGCGCTCTGGGAAGGGATCTGCTGAATACGCTGGACTTCAAGCACGGTGCGGATCGCGTTCACAATGTCCTGAAGATCGGTTGGGCCGGAGACGTTTCCCAGATAAAAGGTCTTGACAACGTTCTGCTCCAGCTCTCTGCGCTTCGCCTGCGTGTCCTGGGCCACAAAAATCGTGTTCGGGGTGACCGGCCGCCAGAACGTGCGCGACTCCAGGGCAATAATATCCAGAGCTTCCTGCAGGTTCACATTTTTCAGCTTGAACGTGAGCCGCCGGGAAGTGTAATCAGGGTCAAACAGCACGTTGATTCCGGCCAGCTTGCCAATGGTTTCATAGGCCACCTTGGAATCCTCCGTCATTTCCAGGGCGGTGATAGGCGAGTCAGGAAACTGGGCAAGGACCACCGGAGAGCTGGCGGCTTCCAGGCGTTTGCGCAGCGGATCATCTTCATCGCGCCGCGAAGGGCTTGAAATAGCCTGTCCGGGGCCCGTAGGCCCCTTCTGCATCATCTGCTGGGTGCGCCGCACCTCCTGCGCCGCCAGATCGTTGCTGGGGTCGATTTCAATCGCCTGCTGGAACAGAATCAAAGAGTCTAACAGGTTGCCCTGATCGCGCAGCTTTTGCCCTCTCTTGATCTTGCTGGAAGCAGCCAGCATGCGGGTACGCTCAAAGGGCACGCGATACTTCAGCTCTTCGGGCTTCTGCTGGTATGCGGCTTTGTAATAGTCATACGCGGCCTCGTAATCTTGACGGGCCTCTGCCTTCACCCCTTTTTGGAACAGAGTTTTGGCTGACTCCGCGGCGGACAAAAATGCCGCAAAAATAAATAAAACTGTGAGGGTTGCCGTTACCTTCCTCATATGCTCCTGTTTAATTCTAGGCTTTGCCTAAGTCCTTCTTTTTCAGGGAAATGGTGGGGGCACTACCCGTCTTCTTGCCCGGAATTAGACCTTTTCGGAAGCCAGATTATACACCGGATTTGGTGCCCTACCTAGAACGACTTTGATAACCAAATTTTGCGCTGTGATAGCATAAAAAGTTTGCCGCGATCCACTAAATTCTGCTATGGCCCGCCAAACCACCCATCAAACTGAGCCTAACAAGCCCAAGAACGTCAAGCGCGACCCGATCGCTTCCGGCGAGCGCGACGCCACGTTCAATCGCGCCGCTAGTCACAACTATTTTCTGGAAGACAAGCTCGAAGCGGGCATCGTCCTTACCGGTTCAGAAGTCAAGTCCGTTCGCGCCGGCCGGGCTAACCTTAAAGATGGATACGCCCTGCTCAAAGACGGCGAATTGTGGCTGCTCAATGCTCACATCGGCGCCTATGAAAATGCCGGCTATGCCGGGCACACTCCCCTCCGAACCCGCAAACTGCTGGTCCACGCCGACGAGTTGCGCAAGCTCCAGGGCAAGACCCAGCAGAAAGGTTACACTCTGGTTCCAACACGCATGTATTTTAAAAACGGTAAGATCAAATGTGAGATCGCTTTAGCCAAGGGCAAACAAAGCTGGGACAAACGTGAGACCGAGCGCCGGCGCACCGCAGATAAGGAAGCCCGCGAAGCCGTGGCCCGATCTCGTAAACAATAGGTCCGAAAACAATAACGCCTTTTTCATCGATAGGAGCTGAAAACGCCATCATGGATACACGCCTGATCACAGCCAATCCCGCTGAAGTTGAGACCGAGTGCCTGGTCGCCTTTACCCTGGACCACACGAGCAAAGACCAAGGCAACAATCAGAAGGGCGATCCTCGCCTCACCGTGAAGGATTCCGCTCTGGAGAAGGCCGTGGCTGATCTGGTCGCAAGCGGTGAAGTCACGGGCAAAGCCAATGAAACCGTATTGCTGCACCGTCCCCCGGGGCTGAAAGCGAAAAGGCTTTTGGTGGTTGGCGCGGGCAAGGTCAAGTCTTTCAGCCACGCAGAGGTGCGTAAGTCTGCCGGTAGCGCCGTCCGCTTCTTGAAACCCAAAATGATCAAGGGCTGTGCCTTTGTCTTGCCCGAGCTCGCCAGCGGAGCGGAGGACGCCGTTCGTGCCATCGTTGAAGGCGCGCTTGTCGCCGACTTCGACCCTGACACCTACCGCAGTGATCGCAAAGACCTCAGCATGAAAGATGTGAACATCGTCGCGCCGCCGTCGTCAGACCAGGGCAAATTGCAACAATCTCTGGAGCAAGCGCGCATCATCGGTGAATCGCAGAACTTTACCCGCGAACTGGTGAACGAGCCCAGCAACCGCCTCACCCCCACCATGCTGGCTGATCGCGCCAAAAAAATGTGCGATAGCGTGGGCCTTAAGTGTGAGACCTACGGTCCGGACAAGATCAAAGAATTAAAGATGGGAGCATTCTGGAGCGTGGCCCAGGGCTCTGACGAAGAGCCTCGGCTGATCGTGATGCGGTATGAACCCCAGGGTGCGCCGGAGAAACCCGTGCTCGGCCTCGTCGGCAAAGGTATCACCTTCGATACTGGCGGTATCTCCATCAAGCCCGCTGACGGCATGGAAAAAATGAAATATGACATGGCCGGCGGCGCGGCCATGATCGGCGCTATGCGGGCCATTGCCATGCTCAAACCGAAAGTCAAAGTCATCGGCATCGTCTGCGCCACGGAAAACATGCCCAGCGGCAAAGCACAGAAGCCCGGCGATGTGCAGATTGCCATGTCCGGCAAATCCATTGAGATCATTAATACTGATGCTGAAGGCCGGCTCGTCCTGGCGGACGGCCTGTTTTACGCCCGCACCCTCGGCTGCACTCATCTCATCGACGCCGCTACGCTCACCGGCGCCTGCGTCGTTGCTCTCGGCTACGCCAACGCCGGCGTCTTCTCTAACGATGAAGAGGCCTACCAGCACTTCACTAGCGCGCTGCAACGTTCCGGAGAAAAATTCTGGCGCCTGCCGCTCGACCAGGAATATCTCGAGCAGATCCGATCCAACATCGCTGACATTATGAACACCGGCGGACGCTGGGGTGGTGCCAGCACCGCGGCCGTCTTCCTGAAAGAGTTCGCGGAAGAAACACCATGGATTCACCTCGACATCGCCGGCACCGCCTGGATTGACGACAACAAAAGCTGGATCGCCAAAGGCCCATCCGGAATCGCCGTGCGCAGCCTGGTGGAATTCGTGAGGAGTTTTGAGGGCAATGGGAAATACTGAGCACTGGGCGGATTTGTTGGCGCTGGGCTAATCTAGCCCACTACCAATTTTTGCAGTGTTTTATGAAACACGCTCCGTAAGCTACTTTGAACCTCTTAACCAAGATCCGAGGATCGTTCCGCGGATGCGTAGGCCCAGCCCAGTGTTCGGCTTGGAGACTATAGGCATGCGACAGAATGACGTGAAGTGCAGATGGAGACAGCGCAAAGAGACACGATAACCCGATTGGCTTGATATCTCTTGGGCGGCACCGTTAACAGCCTGGACGCTCTCAATGGACCCAGGGCAATAGAAACGATACTGTTACTATGAACAGTGGGGCGTAGTTATTTAGCCGCGCTTTCCGCAGTCGCTCTTTTCCATCATCCGCTCTTTCCGTCATCCACTCTTTGCGCCAGCCACTCTTTCCGTCATCCACTCTTTGCGCCAGCCACTCTTTCCGTCAGCCACTCTTTCCGCCATCCACTCTTTGCGCCAGCAACTCTTTGCGCCAACCATTCTTTTGACGCCCAGAGGGATTACCAAATCGCTGACTTTCAAAGAGCTTGTCCGTTGCGCCGCTGCTATCGCGAGACTTGCGCGCAGCGCACGTGAATCCTAATAAAACTTTAAGCAAAATAATTAATGAAACTGTAGCCAATTAGTTGAGGGCACGCAGCCGCATGATTCTCAATTTTGCGGGAAACTATCTGATAGTTTTGTCTCTTATCTTAAATTCTGAGTGGGCATGATTCTGAGTGGACATGAGTCTCAGTGGGCATGAGTCTCAGTGGGCATGAGTCTCAGCAGGCGTGATTCTGAGTGGGCATGGGCCTGAGTGGGTATGATTCTGAGCATGAGTCTGAGTAGCGCGAATAACGGTATTACCCCTCAAAGCCACCATGCCGGTGTGAATCACGGCGACGCCCTACCAGCTCAGGCCTCTTCATCTTTGCCATCTCTGCTCACAACTACGGCCCGCAGGCACGCCAGCATGATTCTTCAGCTTCGCCGGCTCACGCCGTGTGGCTGAAAAGTCGGTTACATGATGTGCACGCGCGCCCGGCTGCGCCTAAATCGTTCACTTTCCAGACCGACACTCACGGCGGATGCTCCGTCAGATCAATTGAACACCACCAATTTAGATTATTAAATGCGACCCTCTGCTTAGAAGGCAGATGCTCTATCCACCTGAGCTACGGGCTCGCTTTTCCTGATTATTTTAACAGTTACGAGCACCTGTGGCTTTCCAATGCAAGATCATACTCTTAGAACCGAGCGTGAGAACCGAATGTCAACTTCACCTGAGCACCAACGGAATTACCTTTCAGTCTTAATCGTGTTAGGAAGCCGTGCTCGTGACGATGGGTAGTTTGTCCAAGTTCCTCTGAACGATTCCTGGCCTTTTTTCGGCGGCGTTTGGCGGAAACCTATCATGGAATCGTTGACGAGAAACGCACAGTGCTTCCAAACCCTCATGCATTATGTGCAGGCCAACTGCATCAGAGCATGCTGCAGAAGAGCAAGGGCGATCTCCCATCGACGGTGTGGTTCGTGGTCGCTGTCGCCGAAGCCGGTCACGTACGCGGTAAGGCAGAAGCCGCTGATGCATGCACTGGGAGCGTCCAACGAGCGTGCCTCATCAGGACGCGCTTGCTCCAATGTATCCGCTGGTTCCAACTGTCTTCCGCGGGCGTGGATCCGCTGGCTTGCGTTGGTTTGCTCGTCGCCCGCGCTTCT